>JBCDHN010000720.1:0-2578 GCA_038749915.1 Verrucomicrobiota bacterium
CAGAGAGCAAATTTACGCCAATGCTGCTTTTCCCCAAGTGACCATCCGTGATCGGTCCAGAGCACCACGATCGTGTTACCCTTGTTAGGCCCGTTCTCAAGGGCATCGAGGAGGCGGCCAACATTCATGTCAGTGTAGGCACAGGTGGCAAGGTAGCTTTGGATGGCGGCTTTCCAGCGTCCTGATTTGAGAAACTTCGCGTGGTCCTTGTCCGGCCCGGCCATTCTCACACCGGCGGGAGGGATGTCGTCCAGGTCATTCTCAAGATGCGGCGGAAGCTGGATCGACTCGATGGGAAAGGCATCGTAGTACTTCCGCGGAGCGACAAAGGCGAGATGCGGCTTGTAGAGTCCGCAGGCGAGAAAGAAGGGCTTATCGTGCTTCTTCTCGAGACGCTCGATGATGTAGTTTGCCGCGTGCCAGTCTACGATGTCCTCATCCTTGAGGTCGGGATGCGTGACATCGTCATGATAGCCGTCATATTTTTCGACGCCCGGACCGTTGTTACGCAAGCCCCTCTTGTCCATGTATTCCGTCCATTCCTCGGGATGAACTTGCATGGAGTGATAGATCTTGCCGGCACCCGCGACATGGTAGCCCGCTTTCAAGAATTGGGCGCTGAGACCGTCCCCCACCGGCTGATAGGTTTTCCAAGCATGCCCATTCTTGTAACATCCAGTCGTCCAGGGGCGACGCCCGCCCATGATGGCGCAACGCGAGGGCTCGCAGGCTGGGACGGCGCAATAGGCGCTGGTGAAAGTCGTTCCCATCGCGGCCAAGCGGTCAATGTTCGGCGTCTGTGCCTGCGGATTGCGCCCCAGGTGGGTGACCCAGTGGTTGAGGTCGTCAATGGCGATGAAAAGAACGTTGGGCTTCTCCGCAGCCAATACGTTGGAAAGACTGAGAACACCGATCAGAAGGAAAACGAGGGATTTCATAGGTATGGATTTGAGGGCTTGAAGATGAAGAGTGAGAACACTTTCCATCAAGGAGCAAATCAGTAGTCAACCTCCTCCTCGTTGCGCCCCTTGCTCCCAGCCGAGAAGAGCGATCCGCTTAAATCCTCCGATCCAGCTCAACACGAAGTCAGATCGGGTAGTCTCGATTGGAAGCTTCGACGGCGGCGCGATGGAACTGAGAGGGAGTTGCATTTCATCCCATCCCTCATCGCCGCCGGGCTCAGGATCTCTCGAAGGCAGATCCGAACAAAAGCAGAGAACTCCGGCGCGAAGCTCACCAAACCGGAGGGAATCTTCGATTCTTTGTTAAGAGTTTCGCCCAGATGCTCTAATACGGGTAGAAATGCCCCATCGCGATCAGCTTACCGAATTTACGCTCCTCTGGACGCAAGCCCAGCCTGCGGTGATGGCGTTCATCCGTTCGGTGACGCCGCAGTTGGCGGACGCGGAAGACATTCTCCAGGAGACGGCCCGGCAAGTTGCGTCTCGTTTCGATGAGTATGATCCCGAACGCCCTTTTGGTGCCTGGGCCATGGGCGTGGCGAAGTACAAGGTGATGGAATGGCGGCGGTGCCAGAAGAAGGCGGCCCTGCTCTTTGATGAGGAGGCGATCGAGGCGATCCATTTTTCGTACACCGCTCCGAGTGCCGATTGGCGGGAAACGGGATGGGCGATTGACCATTGCCTGCGGAAAGCGTCTCCAGCAGCGGAGAGATTATTGATCATGCGGTATCTCGAGGAACTGAAGCCAGCGGAGATCGCCAGACGAACGGAAAGCACCGCGAACTCGGTTTCGGTTCGACTCACCCGGGCTCGCGACGCCCTGAAGCAATGCCTCGAACGAAGACTGAAGGAGGTGCAGGCATGAAGAATAAGGAGACCATCAACCGGTTGATCGACCAATGGCTCGACGAATCCATCGACGAAGCCGGGATGAACGAACTGAACGCGTGGATCAAGGCTTCGCCTGAAAACGCGGATCATTTTGCCCAGCGATCCCATCTGCATTCCCGGCTGTTTGATTGGGCACAAACCCACGATTCCAAGGTGGTGAAATTTCAGCCAGCGATTCCGGTTCGAGCCGTACTGGGAATCGCTGCTGCCGTCGCTCTGCTTCTGTTAGGAGGGTTCTGGATTTCGCAACCTTCCCCGGGCGATCCGGTCGCAGTTCTGACCGCGAGGGACAGTGGCGACCTTCGCTACCAGGGAAAGCTTCTCGATTTGGAAGACACCACGATCCGCACCGGTCACTACGAGGCGAGCGAAGGCATCACTTCGTTTCGCTTCGGGAATGGAGTCGAAGTGGTGGTGGAAGCGCCAGCCACGTTTCAGATCGAATCCAACCTGAGAATGAGCCTGGCTCAGGGGCGTCTCTCGGCGACGGTTCCGCCGGAAGGAATTGGGTTCACGGTGGAGACTCCGGCGGCGGAGGTGGTCGATTTCGGCACGGAGTTTGCCGTGGAAGTGGCGACCGACCGATCCAGTGAGGTCCATGTTTTCGATGGAGCGGTCGATGTCAAACCGCTGAAAAACTCGGAGGCGCAGCCAGTTCGACTCGTTACCAACGACGCGACCCGAATCGAATATGAATCGGATGTGCCGATGGGCATTCCCCTGGC
>JBCDHN010000721.1:0-2577 GCA_038749915.1 Verrucomicrobiota bacterium
CCCCGAAAAGAGGCGGATTCCTGCGAGATTCTTTCCGGAACCTTTGAAGGGAAAACGATTGGAACGCCGATCGCCGTTTTGGTGCGCAACAAGGATCAACGCCCCGGTGCCTACACGGAGATGCAGACCAAGTTCCGGCCAAGCCACGCGGACTACACCTATCAGGCCAAATATGGGATTCGAAACTGGCAAGGTGGCGGCCGGGCCAGTGCGCGGGAAACGATTGGCCGGGTCGCGGCTGCGGTGGTCGCAAAAAAGGTGCTGGCGAAGCTTGCGCCCGACCTCGAAATTCTTGCCTACGTCAAAACGATTCAAAACTTGGTCGCAAAAGTAGACCCTGAACACGTCCAATTTGAGACGATAGAATCCAACATCGTTAGAACCGGGGATCCGGACATGGTCGATGCAATGATCAAACTCATCGAAGACGTCAGAAGCGAAGGGAACTCCATCGGTGGAGTTGTCGAGTGCGTCGCGCGCGGATGTCCTCCCGGTTGGGGAGAGCCGGTTTTCGACAAACTGGAAGCGGATTTGGCCAAAGCAATGATGAGCCTCCCCGCGACGAAAGGGTTCGAAATCGGCTCCGGCTTTGAAGGCACCAAACTGTCCGGTCGCGAGCACAACGACGAGTTCTACATGGAGGGAGACCGGGTGCGGACGCGGTCCAATCGCAGTGGAGGAGTTCAGGGGGGAATTACCAACGGGGAACCGATTTTCTTTCGAATCGCATTCAAGCCGACGGCGACGATTCTTCAAAACCAGAAAACCGTCGAAGAAGGAGGAAAAGACACCGAACTGGCGGCGCGCGGTCGACATGACCCATGCGTCCTGCCGCGCGCTGTTCCCAGGGTGGAAGCCATGACCGCGTTGGTGCTCTGCGATCACGCCCTGCAACAATCAATTACCGGAATGGACTGCTGGCACGAGGAAGACTGATGGAGGCGAGCGAGTTCATGGGCGAAGACTCTCTTTTTGTGCTGATCGGCACGATTTTCGCCGTTTACATGGCCATTCGCTCCTGGACCAAGGGAGCCATGGCCTTGCTCTGGGCGTTGGCGAGTTGGATCGCCGGAGGGTTCGCAGGCTGGTGGGTCTTCAACCATGGAATCGATCTGCTGCAGCGCTACGGGGACGTGAAATTGGATAGCTTTATGACGACGATCGTCAGCGGTGGGATGGCGGTCATCACATTCAGCCTGGTCCGGTTGGTAACCAAAGCCTTCTTCGAGAAGGTATTCGGGAAAGACTCGTTTCTTGGCAACTGGATGTATGGAGGAAGTGGAGCCGTTCTCAGCATGTTACCGACTACCGCCATTCTCCTGCTGCTGGCCCTGCTCATTCGCATTAACGGAACCATGTGGGAGCTGAACGAAATCGACAAGATCTCCGCGCGAGCCGGTCAATGGACGGAGCGGAGTTATCCAAAGACCATTGCTGCCGTTCGATGGCGAAATGCCGTCGAGAACCTCCCCAAAAGCCAACAGATTCTCAACGCGGTTGATCCAATCACGCCCGTTGCCCGGCGCAACCTGGCCAACCTATTGATTGCGAGTTACAACGGAACACTGGCGCAGCAGCTGGGCAATCACAAAAACACGCGGGAAATCGCCAATCACCCCGCTGTCACCGAGCTCTACAGCGATCCTGAAATCAAGGTTTTGATTGAAGGAGGCATGCAGTACAACAAGTATTTCGACATTTTGCATCATCGCCGCCTTCGGCGAACGCTTCAGGACTATCCGGACCTGCGCAGGGAACTTGGATCGATTGATATGGCGGACGAGATTCGCACAGTCATCACCGGCTCTCGCCGCAAAAAGCGACTTCCCTGGATCGAGCGCATTTTCACCTAGATTCCGCGTTTTTGCCTTTGCACTTTGATGCTTCGCAAGGTTTACACCTGAATGGCATCGAAGGATTTCATCGTCACCATCGGTCTAGAGGTTCATGTCCAACTGAAAACCCAGAGCAAAATGTTCTGCGGTTGCCCGGTGCGGTTCGGCTCCGATCCCAATACGTTGATTTGCCCGGTTTGCCTGGGGCTGCCCGGAGCGCTTCCCGTGCTTAATGAACGGGCCATCGAAATGACGATTCTCACGGGTCAAATGCTCGGCTGCACCACTCCGGAAATCAGCAAATGGGACCGGAAGAACTATTACTACCCGGATATGCCGAAGAATTACCAGATCAGCCAATTTGATCTGCCGTTGTGTGAAGGTGGCGGGGTGCCGCTCTATGAACTGGCTTATCCAAAGGACGCCCAAAAATCGATCGTCAATCCGGGCAAGAAAGTGGGATTAACCCGGATCCATCTCGAGGAAGACGTGGCAAAAAGCACTCACCACGCCAAAATGACCACCATCGATTTCAACCGTGCGGGAACTCCTCTCATGGAAATCGTGACCGAGCCCGATCTGGACTCTGCCGACGAAGCCGTAGCCTACCTAGGTTCCCTCCGCCAAATTCTCATCTACGGAGGCATTTCCGACGCAGACATGGAAAAAGGCCAGATGCGCTGCGACGTAAACATTTCCCTCAGAAAGAAAGAAAGCGATCCACTTGGAGCCAAAGTCGAGC
>JBCDHN010000722.1:0-2574 GCA_038749915.1 Verrucomicrobiota bacterium
ACCTCACCATCGCGGGACTGCTTCCCGATGGCGTTGGAACCGGGGCCATGGCGGTGATGGATATAGGTTGGGTTCAGGAACTCTACTCCAATGCAGGAAGACTAACGTCGATTCAGATTTTGCTGCAAGATCCCTCGCAGATTGGTAAAGCGAGGGACGCTCTTGCCTCCCAACTTCCGCCTGATGCGGTTGTCCAGGCCCCGGAACAGCGCAGCCAGCAAGTCCAGCGAATGTTGGATGGCTTCCAGTTGAACATCACTGCTCTGAGCATGGTTTCGATCCTTGTCGGGGTGTTCCTGATTTACAATTCGGTTTCTGCATCTGTTGTTCGACGACGCAGAGAAATCGGGATCTTGAGATCGACCGGAGCTTCGCCGAAGCAGGTGAGAGGGGTGTTCTTGGCGGAAGGACTGTTTTTGGGGATTCCGGGGGTTCTACTCGGAATTCCGTTGGGCACATTGTTGGCCGGCATGTTGATTGGTGATGTTAGTCAGACGATTTCGTCTCACTACATTCTGGTGAATGCGACCCAGATCACGGTGGCGAGTAGGGATGTTCTTGTTGCCATCTTGTATGGAATTGGAGCAACGTTAGTGGGTGCTTATCTTCCAGCCTTGGAAGCGTCTCGGGTTCCCCCTCTCAGTGCTCTCCGGCCGAATCGGGCGGTTGAAGCAAAAGATCTTCCGGTGAAGAGGCTTTTGATCTTTGGGCTTGTGGCCTTGTTGTTGGCAGTGCTGTTTTCCTGGAAAGCGCTGACGACGGGACCGGCTTGGGTTAGCTTTCTGGCCTGTCTCTCTCTGGCGATCGGTGCTTCTTTGTCAACGCCCTGGATCTGCCGTTGGCTCGCCTATTGGGCCTCGCGCTGGAACAAGGGACAAAGCCACACCGCAATGCTCGTCCGCTTGGCAAGCGACAACCTGGGACGATCGCTCCACCGCTCAGCGGTAACGGTTGCCGCCTTGATGATGGCAGTGTCGATGACGATAGGAGTAACGGTGATGGTGTCATCTTTTCGCAACACCATCGATCTGTGGATCAACCAGGCGATGAAAGCGGACGTGTATGTAACGGCCGCCGCCAGCGAGGTTCTCGGGTTTCAGGCCTTTCTTCCTCCCGAGATCGTGGCTTACCTTGAAACCCGTTCGGACGTGACATCCATTGAGACCTATCGTCAGTCGATGATCCACCTGCAGGACGGAACCCATTTCATGTTGGGGGCGGTTGGCAATCCGGCTCGAAAGACCCTTCGGTTTATCGGCGGTGAAGGGGACCGGAAGGTCGAGATGTTTGAAAAACCGGGTTATGCACTTGCGACCGAATCCCTTGCTCTCAAGCTCGACCTCAAAGAGGGGAGCCTTCTCAAACTTCCGACTCCTGCCGGGGAGCGCGAATTTACGATTGCCGGGGTTTACTATGATTACTCCGACGATCGCGGAAAGCTGGTTCTAACCAAAGAAGAGTATAAGGAACACTGGGGAGACGAACGGATTCACTCGTTTTCCGTTTTTCTCAATGATCCAGCCGCGGCTCCGGAGGTTCATGAGGAACTTCAGGATCGGTTTAGCGATAAAGGTGAGTTGGCGATCTACAGCAACCAGACCATCCGGGAACGAATTTTCGAGGTCTTCGACCAAACTTTCGCGGTAACCTATGTGTTACGCTCCATCGCAATTCTCGTGGCCATTTTTGGCGTTAGCCTCTCCCTGGCCACCTTGGTCATGGAACGGACCAGAGATATTGGCATCTTTCGGGCGATCGGGGCAAGCCGCGGTCAGGTGCGCATGGTTTACTTGGTGGAAGCAGGTTTCACCGGGTTGTTCGGAAGTTTGATTGGGATTGCCTGTGGACTAGGAATGGCGGTCATCCTAACATTGGTAGTGAACAAGTCGTTCTTTGGCTGGACGATTCAACTTCAAGTGCCGTGGGCCGAAGTTTGGGCGACTCCACTCTGGTTGGTTCCGGTGGCGATCCTTGCCGGTCTGATTCCGGCTTCGAGTGCCGCCCGAATCGAGGTGAGTGAGGCGGTTCGAGGGGAGTAGTTGGCTTAGGAAGACTCGTCTGCGATACGGTGAGTCGGGACCGGCATGGTTGGTCGGAAGTGTTCCGAATGAGTGATTTGGTAATCGACGCCTGAAAGGATGGTTTTCAGGGCGTTGTTGGCAGCTTCTTCGAGAAGATCGGGCGAGGTCTCGACTCTCATGTTGAGGAGTAGCTCGCCGTCTTCAATAGGCTCCAAAAGTTGGTGGGAAAGTTCGGGAGACTGATCATCCCGCACCAGATTCACGGCCGCAATCTCAAAGGGATCACCGATTGGCGTCAGGGTCATTTTGAGGTGGGCTACTTCAGCACCCTCTTTCGCGAGTGATTCACGAAGTTGATTGGCCAGGTCCCGAAGAAGTTGATTTCCGTCGAAGTCGTCTTCGCTGCGAATTTCAATCGTCGTGTTGAGCCAACCCAACAAGGCTTCGCCCTCGCCGTAGCGCTGATAGTCGATGTCGAGGAATCTGGGGACGTCCATTTCTGATTCGGATGCAGCCTTGAACCAGGTCTCAAGATTTGTTTCATCACGGGCTG
>JBCDHN010000723.1:0-2554 GCA_038749915.1 Verrucomicrobiota bacterium
GACGAGGTGTTCGAGAAGCACACGACCCATTTTACCGTGGCTGATTCGCAAGGCTGGTGGGTTGCCTGCACCGCAACCTTGAACACCGCTTTCGGGTCCAAAGTCATGATCCCGGGAACCGGTGTGATGCTGAACAACCAGATGGACGACTTCTCGATTCAACCTGGCGTCCCCAACGCCTTCGGCCTGATCGGTGCCGAAGCAAACGCGATCGAACCGGGCAAACGTCCTCTTTCCAGCATGAGCCCGACCATCGTGCTCAAGGATGGGAAGCCGGTCCTCACCGTGGGCGCGTCTGGCGGTCCTACCATCATCACCCAAGTGGTCCAGGCCATTCATCGGTTCGTGGATTTGGGCTTGCCGCTTGAGCAATGCCTTGGCCAGCCCCGTGTGCATCATCAATGGTCACCGCAGGAAGTTCGGATCGAGGCGGGCTATGGTGCCGACGTGATGGAAGCGCTGCGAGAGCGTGGTCACCAGCTGAAGGCGAGCGGCACAGGAACCAGTCAGGCGATTCTACTCAACGATGATGGAACGTTCGAAGCCATCGCCGATCCGAGACGAGAAGGACGTGCCGATGCACGGTGAGGTGGGCGCAGGGTGGGCGATTTGGCAGTTGAACCAATCGAAGGCAACGCTCAGCATGTCAGCCATGTCCAAAATCCCTCTCTTTCTGCTCGTCTGCTTCGGCGTGTCACAATCTGTGTTCGCCCAAGAACCGGAAACTGCCTGGTTCACCTTGGAGGTAGGCGACGCCTGGACCTACCAAGACGACCACGGGACTGTGACGATTCGTGTGGTTGAGGAGGTTGAGATCGAGTTGCTGCCGACGCCAAAGGTAAGTTGGTTTCAAGGAAAAGACGAGTCGCCCTATCAAACCGAATTCTGGCGGAAGGACGGAACCGACTACGTCGTCGTCGGGCGAGGATTCGGAAATCGCGAGCTCATGTTCGAGACTCCCTATCTCTTTCTCAAGGAAGGCTTGAAACCGGGCGACAACTGGGAGGCCAAGCCCAAATTGATGGGGCGCGAGCTAACCCTGACATTCACGGTGGAGAAAGAGGAAATGGTGAAGACGAAGTTGGGAGAATTCACCGCAATCAAGGTAGTGGTGAATGGGCCCGGTCAGAGCATTGAGCGGTGGTATACGCCGGCGATCGGAATGGTGAAAGAGAAGACCCGAATTACTCTGGGGGGACGCACATCGCCTGGAAATGAGAAGGTGTTGATCGATCGGGTTGAGGGCCGGAAATAGGAACGTCCTTGCAGTGATTGCGGTGAACCTGTTGAATCCACTTCTCAATCACAAACCCCAGATACCATGCCCATCCATCTCAACTCGATTTCTCGTCGCAGCTTTCTCGCCGGAGCTTCCGCATTTACGATCGCCCCATTGGCAAACGGAGACGAAGGAGGAACTGAAACCTGGGCGCTGTTGGCCGACACTCATATTGATGCGGATCCTGCCAAAGTGGCGCGCGGTGCGCAGATGGCAGCCAACTTGGAGAAGATCGTCGCAGAATTGGTGGCGGAGCGAGAGACGCTGCAGGGAGTGATTATCGATGGCGATTGTGCCTATTTGGCTGGACTGCCGGGTGATTACGAACTGCTGGCCAAGCTTCTAGAACCGCTTGCCGATGTCGGTCTGCCCGTTCATCTAACCATGGGGAATCATGATGACAGAGGTCCGTTTTATGAGGCGTTCGCGAAGAACCCGAGCATGGTATCTGCTGTGGAAAGCAAGCATGTTAGTGTAATCGAAACTCCCATCGCAAACTGGATTCTCCTCGATTCGTTGTTTGTGGTGAACAAGGTGACCGGAGAGATGGGAGAGGTTCAGCTTAGTTGGCTTGATCAGTTTTTACAGAACCACTCTGACAAACCTGCGATTTTGGTGGGGCATCACAATCCGCAATTTGCGATCGAGGAAGGTCAGCGAGTCACCGGCCTGGCGGACACAAGCCAGCTCATGAGCATCATGGCAAAATATCCCCATTCCCAAGCCTACATCTATGGCCATACACACAGTTGGCGCACGACCAGAACCGAGACCGGAGTCCACCTGATCAACCTGCCCCCTTGCGCGTATGTGTTTGACCAGAAGCGGCCCAATGGTTGGGTGCGAGCTGACATCTCAGAAGGCGGAGTGAAACTCACGCTCCACGCGTTGGACGCCAATCATCCCGAGCACGGGAAAGCGAAAGAATTGAGTTGGAGGGGGTAAGTCTAGGTGTTGCCAGATTTGGGGCAGTTCAAGGCTTCGGGGCATCTACCCAAGGTAACTCGTCAAAGGCGTCTTCAAGCCGGGTTTCGCTGGTTCGTTCCAAGGTTGCCTGAACTTCATCTCGCAGCTGCTTCAGCATCGCACTCTGTTCCGGATCATTATGCAGATCGTAGAGTTCTTCGGCTGGTCGATGATTCATAGAATGTCGGGGCGAGACTCCGCCAGGGCCGGAGCGATTGACAGGGCGGCGGCAAAGAGAAGGAGGGATTTCATGAAGGTCACCTTCCTTCTCGGGGGATCGAGAGCCATCCAAACAGAGATTTGCTGACA
>JBCDHN010000724.1:0-2543 GCA_038749915.1 Verrucomicrobiota bacterium
CTGGGTTGGGCTAGATCCTGACGTTGGAGAGAAATCGTTTCCGCTTGAATTTATTTCAATTCTGGGTTGGTAAGTCTGGCGCGGGTAAGCAAGCCGCACCGTAAATACCATGGCTGAAGTGATATCGACGTTCGAACTGAAACGGGGCGCGATGGCGCCAGATTTTGAGTTACCAGAAGGCGGGGCAAAGAAGAAGCATTCGCTCGAAAAACTCGCCGATAAAAAGGAGGCAGTGGTCGTCATCTTTGCCTGCAACCACTGCCCTTATGTCGTCCATCTCGCGGACTACATCGGTGAATTCGCGACCGAATACTCGAAAAAGGACGTTCAGTTCATCGCCATCAACGCAAACGACGCCGCCAAATATCCGGATGACGCGCCCGACAAAATGAAAGCCTTCGCCAAAGAGCATGAATGGAAGTTCCCTTATCTCTATGACGAAGAACAGGTGGTTGCGAAGTCCTATTCCGCCGCCTGCACCCCCGAATTTTTCGTCTTTAACAAGGATTTGGAACTGACCTACACCGGGCAGTTCGACAACTCCCGACCGGGAAATTCCGCACCCATCACTGGAGCCGATCTTCGTACCGCCCTCGAATCGACTCTTCGCAGCGGCAAGGCAGACTCGTTGAGAATGCGCCCCAGCAGCGGATGCAACATCAAATGGAAGAAGGGGAACGAGCCCTCTTATTTTGGGTGATTCGTCCCGCAATTTTGACCAATTTTTCGGTAGATTCTCAAAATAGGAATCTCTGCGTGCGAAGACCAACGAGACGAATTATATTCACCCTGTTTTCGTCCTAAAGAAACATGGCGCACCAGCTTCCACCCCGCCGTCCGACCGGGAACGGCCAAAAGTTTGACTCATTGCGTTACAGCGACAATGAAGCAGCCACGCCTCCAGCTTCTGTCGGCGTCCCTGATGACATGACAGGACTCGTCGTTGAATTACCCGATTCATTTGAACGTCCTGCTGCACCGATGGTTCCTCCCGACGCGCAGATCCCTCATCCGGCCCCCGCCCCTCAAGTGGTTCAGGTAAAGCGCGGATTCTCCGGTTTTGGCGTTTTCTGCATGGCAATCTTTGCTCAGCTTTTGTTGATTGGCGGATTGGGCACAGCCGCATATTTCTACCCGGACGAAGCCTCCAAAGTCTTGGACAAAGCCGCACAGTATTTGAACGCAGATACTGAGAACGCAGCCCCAGAAGTGGTTCACTGGACACCTCCGGAGCCGGAGAGCACCTTGGGAGCTCGAATTCAGATTCTCGAGCTCGAAGATCGCGCCATTGTCCGGGGAGACCGCACGGCTTTTTCCGAGCTGCAACGTCAGGCCAAGCTCTTGGAATCCGACAGCGCCAACCCGATTTACGATGCCGTCCATGCAAGCCTCGTTCGAGTTCGTCAACTCTACCAGGTCTCAGCTCAAAACACGCCTCCACAGCTCGATGCTCAGGCAATTTTCCCCGGCGCAGAAGCCGAACCGGATCTTCCCACCGCATCTGTGATTCAGGTCCTCCGTGACCGACGGCACACCGCCCATTCACGGGAACGCGCCGCTTATCTTTTGGCAAACGTGAACACACCGCCCGCCCAAAAGGCTCTTTTCAACACCATCCAGGACGACCCGAATCTCCAGGTTGTCGTGCAGGCCTTTTCGTCATTCCGGAAGTCCACGGGTTATCCGGGCCATGACTGCTTTGACTCGGAAGCGGTTGAGTCATGGTGGTATCAGAATGCGCCGAAAATCCTCGGCCAAAACTAGCTTGCCGGTCTTGCTCAGAGCATGAGATAGTGGGGAATGATCCTCGCCCTGGACCAAGGCACCACGAGTTCTCGCGCGATCCTTTTCGATCATTCCGCCCGGATCATTTCTCTTGCCCAGAAAGAGCTAACCCAGATCTTTCCCAAGCCTGGTTGGGTGGAACACGACCCCATTGAGATCTGGAATTCCCAGATGGAGGTGGCGCGCGAGTCTCTGGCAGCTGCTCCAAGGGAAAGCAATGAGATCAAGGGAATCGGGATCACGAACCAACGTGAAACCACTTTGATCTGGGATCGGGAATCAGGGACGCCGATTCACAATGCCCTCGTCTGGCAGGATCGAAGAACCTCTGGAGCCTGCGAAGCGTTGAAGGAAGCCGGGCACGCAGACCTGATCAAAACCAAAACGGGCCTTCCCACTGATTCCTACTTTTCAGCAACCAAGGTCGCTTGGCTTCTGGACCAGATCGAAGGAGCAAGAGAACGGGCGGAGAACGGTGAACTGGCCTTTGGAACGATTGATTGCTGGCTTATCTGGAACCTTACCGAGGGCGAATGCCATGTGACCGATGTTTCCAATGCTTCCCGGACCATGCTTTTGAATCTCGAAACCCTGGATTGGGACCCGGAGTTGCTTGATCTCATGCGAATTCCCCGTTCGCTTCTTCCCGAAGTCCGCAGCAGCAGCGAGGTCTATGGTCAGACCGCTGAAGGCCTGTTTCCTGAGCAGATCCCAATCGCCGGGATTGCCGGTGATCAACAAGCCGCTCTCTTCGGTCA
>JBCDHN010000725.1:0-2540 GCA_038749915.1 Verrucomicrobiota bacterium
GAGACTTTTACTAGCTACTTTTTTTAGCGCTTTTTCTCTAAGCGATCAAATCCTGAATCACCTCACCACCAAACTGCGAGAGCTGCTTATGACGCCCGGCATGGTAATAGGTTAGCCGATTGTCATCCAACCCAAGGAGATGAAGCAGGGTGACGTGGACATCGCGGATGTGATGAACGCAATCGACCGCTTCGGCCCCAATTTCGTCGGTAGCGCCTACGGTGTGTCCGGCGTTGACTCCGCCCCCGGCAAACCACATGGCCATGGCTTTGGCGTTGTGATCACGACCGTAGGATTGGCCGCCCCCACGTAGCCCATTGTCAGGAGTGCGACCAAATTCACCACACCAAACTACCAACGTATCCTCAAGCAGGCCTCGACTTTTGAGATCACTCAACAAGGCTGCAATCGGTTTGTCGACGGCGCGAATCAAGGAACCATGGGCCTTTTGAATGTAGTCGTGACTATCCCAATTTCCGGCGTAGGCCTGAACGAACCGCACACCTTTTTCCACCAAACGCCGGGCGAGCAAACATTTCCGCCCAAAGGCATCCGTCTTTGAATCACCAATTCCGTAGGCTTCAAGGGTCGATGTTTTCTCCCCCTGAAGGTCCAGCACTTCAGGCACCTCCATCTGCATCCGATAAGCGAGTTCATAGGATGACATTCTCGCCTCCAACTCCGTCCGGCCCGGCCGCTCGCCAAGATGGCCTTGGTTGAGCTTCGCCAATAGGTCGAGATTGCTTCGCTGACGTTGGCGAGTTACGCCCGGAGGAGGGTTGAGATCGAGAATGGGGCTCCCTTCAGGACGGAGCGGTGTCCCCTGAAAGTCGGCCGGAAGATATCCATTGGACCAATTGCCGGCGCCGCCTTGAGGGTAGCTGGTCCGAGGAAGCACCACGAAACCCGGTAAATTGCTGTTCAGCGTACCAAGGCCGTAGGTAACCCAGGCCCCGACCGCAGGATCTCCTCCAAACCGGTTTCCAGTGTTGAGCTGATAGCACGCCGTTGGATGATTGACCGACTCAACCTGGGCCCCCCGATAAAAGCAAATGTCGTCCACCTGATGCTTCAGATGTTCCCATTCCAGGCTGATGTCGGCTCCACTTTGGCCGGCTCGAGTGAACTCAAACGGACTCTTCACAAAATACCGTTCCCCCGATGACATCGCGCTTTCCATGTCTCCACTCCGAGAAAACTTTTGGAGATGTCGCCTCGTGAGTTCTGGCTTGGGATCAAACGTATCAATGTGGGAAGGCCCTCCTTCCATCATGAGAAAGATACAGCGCTTTGCTTTAGCGTTATGGTGTGGGTTCTTGGGATGGTCCCCCTCCTCAGCTCTCAACATCGCATTCATGGCAACTGAGCCAAGTCCAGCCCCCAGGCCATACAGAAATTCGCGCCGATGCGGAGTCGCGAAAAGGGATTTTGGTTTTTGAGTCATGGTTAGTCCAGGTAGGCAAATTCGTTCAAATTGAAGATCACGATACAGACTTGCGCGAGGCCTCGTGTCCGCGCGTCAACCTGATGAGGTTGGAGGTCAGGTTGGTAGTGTTCAAAGGCGGGCATGTATTCGTAGAAGTCGTAGGGCTCCCCGGTTTTCTCGGCCATTACTGTTCTCAACACCCGTGTCGGATAGACTTTCGGCTCCGGCTTTGTGGAACTTTCTTCAACGGTGGCCGCCTGCCAATGAGCGAGGCAGGTCTTCAACTCATCAGCGGACGGACTACGACCAAGCGCAAGCTTGAAAGCCCGCTGAATGGTGATCGGCTCAGAATTTCGCTCGTCAATCAAACGCTTAGCGAAAGCGACAGACCGATCCTGAACTTCCTCTGCGTTGAATAACGTTAGAGCTTGCGGAGCTACGGTTGAAGTTTCGCGAAGCTCACAGGAATTGTCTGGGCCGGGCTGATTGAAGGTCTCGAGGAAAGGGTCGCGCAAACCGCGAACTTTCTCGGCATAGATGCTGCGCCGATTTCTCTGTTTCGGCGATGGATCCGGTTCGTAAACGGAAGCGGTTCCCCCCATGATTTGGCGCGGCTGCATCGCAACTTCTTCATTCATATCCGGCCGTGCCGGAATCCCTCCGACCTGGGGATTCAGTTCACCACTGACCGCCAGCATCGCGTCCCGGAACTCTTCTGCAATCAGGCGGCGCGGATGAAAGCTTGCATACCATTGCAGTTTTGGATCCCGCTCCATCTGCAAAGCCGGGTTCGGATGGCGACTGCTCCGGCGATAGGCCTTCGAGCTGACTATCAATGCGTTCAGCTGCTTCACCGACCAGTCGTTTTCCACGAACCAGTTGGCAAGGTAATCAAGCAATTCAGGATGAGTCGGCAGTTCTCCAGTTCCACCAAAGTTATTCGGATTACCGGCGAGACCAGCTCCAAAATGCCACGACCAGATCCGATTGACCATGACTCTGGCCGCGAGCGGGTTCTTGGGATCGACAATCCAGTCAGCCAAGGCAAGACGGCGCTTTCCCTTGTCAGCAGGAAACTTCGGAGATTCCATCTGGCCAAGACTCACGGCCGCGC
>JBCDHN010000726.1:0-2539 GCA_038749915.1 Verrucomicrobiota bacterium
CGGTTTCCCACGAGCTTGCCGAAGACCGTGGCCTATGGCTTCAGGTCATCAACGGCCCGGTTTCAGTCAATGCCGTGGATTTGGATTCCGGCGATGCCGCCAGTTCTGAGGAATCAGGGACCTTCACCATGCAAGCTGGGGATCAGCCGGTTGAAGCCCTCCTCTTCGATCTGAAATAACCAAATCCTGATCTTTTTAGAGGGGAAGATAATTCTCTCACTATCAAGATCTCAACAAGAATCGAGGCCCGTCTGGTCATGTGCCAGGCGGGTCTTCGACTCATTCTTTTTCGCACGAGTCAGCCTAAAACGGAAATTCGACGCCAACTCTTCCGGAGCCGAATTCGTGAATGCCTTCCTGGCCATCGAATTCCTCGGATCGGAACACCTGAATAGAGGAGGCAACGAGCCAGCGGTAGCGCAGCATGATTCCGACCTCGGAATGCCAAATGAAATGTTCCTTGTCCACAGTGTGACTACCGTTGGCAAAGACATTGCCATCCAAAAAAGTGTTCCAGGCCACGCCCCTCCCTTCCATCGATCCGAAAAGCGCGACTTCCCAATCGGCTCCCATTCCTGTCCGACTGAGGGGGCCCGAGTAGGAAAGACGACGCGGTGTTGCTCCGAGTTTGTGGTTCAGTCCCAAGACAGCCGCGATTCCGCCACCGCCATAAACCTGAACCATTCCGGCTCGCAGATTGTAGAAGGGTTCGAAGTCCAGGCTGACCCGCTGTGCGGAATCTTCCAAAACGCGAAAACTCAGACTTTGGAACAGATTGGCATCGAAAACGATCTCATTGTTGATCTGGTTGTCCCACCCCATGGGTTCCTGCCCGTTGATCAACTCGTGAAAACCGGACTGGACCTCGTCGCCAAGCGCCCATGGACCCACCACACCGAGATTCACTTCCAGGCTGGTGTAGTCGAGAGCGCGTTTGATAAACCAGAATCTTTGGTCGTCATCCCATTCGTTGACGGTTCCAAACCTCACCCCGGCGTAAAGCCATCCCGCATAGGGGCGATCGTCTTCGATCAATTCGGTCACCGTAATGTCCCGGGGGGTGTAAAGGTTTTGGCCGAGAAAAACCGTGCCGTAAATTTCCTCATGGTCCTCAAAAAAATTGAAAAGGGGGCTCAGGAAGGTGGATTCGCGGTCGATGGTCGATCCAAGGGTAAACTCAATTCGAGTGCCATTGGTGTAGTGCTTATCGGTTCCTCCAAGGGAGTCGTTCTCCCAAAGGATCGAGGCCGATGCCAGCCGTTTTGGTATCGGGTCTGCAAGGGGAGGTGGCTCTCCAGCTCTGAGGCTTGGCACGCAAAGCGATAGAGCCAGAATGCTGATACTGAGAGGTTTGGGAAGCCTGTTCATGGAGCCGGGCTGACCGGAAATTGAGAACTCTGGTGGGACGTTCAAGACTTGTTAATCATTCTGTCGCGAGAAATCCAGTGACTTTTTGAATCGGTAAACTCCGCGATATAATCACGACCGATTTTGTAATCTGCTTTTCTTCGGAATTCTGGCCACAATGCGCGAATGAAGACGATGACAGCGTCGGAATCCGTACTTTGGGAACGCATCGAGGCTTTCTCGATGGATGAACCGGGCTCCCATCCCGTGCTCGATTTTCGGGCCCGATTGGCGCGGGAGAATGGCTGGACACTGGCATTCGCCGAGCGGGCCATCCTGGAGTACAAACGTTTCGTTTTCCTGGCGATGACGGCAGACCAGATGGTGACGCCGTCTGAAGAAGTCGATGAGGTCTGGCATCTTCATCTGGTTTATACCGAGTCCTATTGGACGCGACTTTGCGGTGAAGTTCTGAAACGACCGTTACATCATCACCCGACCGAGGGCGGCTTGGCGGAAGGCTCAAAATTTCGCGACTGTTACGAGCGAACCCTGGCCCGCTACGAGAGGGCTTTTGGCGAGAAGCCGCCGCAGGATTGTTGGCCCAGCGTGGACGAACGATTTGTGCCGCGCCAAATCACGAAGGTCGATTTGAACCGTAAATGGCTGCTTCCACGACTGCGTCTGCCGAATTTCGCGCGAAACGCATCTCCATCAGCTTTCGCAGTTGGTTTATTGGCGCTCGGTTTCTCCGCGCAGCTCACGGGGTGTGCATCCCAAATGCTGGATCTCCATGGCACGGCGTTTCTGAGCTTGTTTGTCGTGCTGATGCCGGCGGCGTTTCTCCTCAGCTTTCTGCTCGGGCGGATCTTGGTGGCGGACGGCCCTTCGCTCCGCCAAGAGCCGATCGATGATCCCTATCAGGTGGCCTTCTTAGGCGGGGGGCAAACCCGGATGTTTCAAGCGATCCTGGCGCGACTCTACCAGGCCAAGCTAATCTGCTTCACCGTTTCCAGCAAAGACGGGAGCAAGGTCAAACGGGTTGAGGATGCGGATTCGAGCGCCGCGCAGCTATCGCGGGATGAGGAGCGTGTCCTTCATGCGTTGCCGCAGGAATCGTACAAAACGCTCCACAGCGTGAAGCAATCGCTCAGCCCGGTTTTCGAGGGGTCCCGTGAGGAACTGACCTTGA
>JBCDHN010000727.1:0-2534 GCA_038749915.1 Verrucomicrobiota bacterium
GCGGCGAGGGTCGGGGTTCGTGAAGCCGATCTCATTCAGCTTGAGCCATTGGTCGCTGTAGCTGTTGATGAAGCGTTCGAATTTCGCATCGGCCAGCATCCGGTCGATTTGGGCGTCGAGCGTCTCGGGGTCCCTCAGAGTGCCTTCGCTCGCCTCTTGTGTGAGTGTTTCGTCTGGCAGACTCACCCACAAGGCGTAGCTAAGCCGCGAGGCGAGGGCGTAGTCATCGAGCGGCCCCGGTTTTTCGGTGAAGGTGAGGAATCGTGGGGAGCAGAGGATGGCGATGTAAGCACCGCGCAGCGCTTCCTCGAACGAATCTCCTTCGGCGAAGGTGGCTTGCGCGATTTCCCGGTAGGGAGCCAGTTGCGCTTCGGTGGCGGGACGCCGAAAGGCCCGAACCGCAAAGCGCGCGATCAGTTCGTTGAGCGCGGCGTTCGGATTCTTTCTCGCCGTCTCGAGGTCGGTATCACCAAACAAGTGATCGCGCACGGCGGCGTTGTCGCCGTTGGGGTGAATGCGCTCGACGCGGATGCCACGATGGGCGATTCCGGAAAAGCCTTGGTCTTCATTTCGTTTGCGATAAACCGCCGTGTCAGGCCGTCCGCTCTGGGTGGGTGCCATTCGGAGAGTTCGATCGTTCGGTGTCAACTCCAGGAGATGCCCTTTTCGAATCCACGTTTCGAATTGCAGGTCACGTGGAGTCTCCGTCGCTTCCACGATGCCCACCTCGTAGAGCATCGGATCGGCAGAGAGCCCGGCTCCCGATCGCAAGGTTCCCCAGACGGTTCCCCCAGCCGCCGGATTGATGGCACGCACATCGCGAAGCGTGATGCGATAGGAGCCGTCTTCCGGCACCCGGATCGAACGCATTCGTCCGAAGAAGGGCCGGAAGATGGGCCACGAAATACTCTCGCCATTTCGCGACTCGGGGCCCCGATAGTTGGTCCTCCCAATTCCCCGCGACAAGCGGCTGGGTAAAAAGTCTTCGGAGTAGGTAACATCGCCGTTGCGGGCCCGACCAAAGGCCTCGGCCAAGGCGAGATCGGCGACATCGAGGTAGCGGGCCAACTGGTAATGGGAGAGTTGTTGCACGTCGGCGACGGTTTCGAAGCCATGGGAAGCAGGATCCTCAGGCAGGAGGTCTTTGAGCGGCAAGTCGATGCCGAGGAGGTCATGCAAGGTGTGTTCGTATTCCTGCCGGGTCAGGCGGCGACTCCGCACGCGGCCATTCTCTTCGACATCAAGCCGGTCTGCGGCCAATAAGGGTTCCCTGAGTGCCGGGAGGAGCACGGCCAGCTCGGCGGCTTCGGGACGCTTTTTGTTGGCGGGAGGCATCTCGTCGTCGCGCACCCGCTCAAAAACCCGCTGCCAGGTAGCAAAGACGGCCGGGTCCTTCAGATCGAATTCCAGATCCAGCAAGTTGAGATCGGCTTCGCTGACTTGGTCGTCATGGCATTCCAGGCAATGCCGATCGAGAAAGACGTTCACAGACTCGGGCGGAGTGGCGAAGGTGACCTCGACCGATGTCAACAGCACAGCCAGCAACAGCAACGTTCTGTAGTCTCTCGTTCGAAGGTAGGGCATCGCCGGCTAAGCTAAGCGAATGAACCTTGGTCACAATGACACGATCTTGTCAGTGGCCTTGCACTGCCAGAACCCCGGCGCAGAACGAGCTGCCGAAAGTGACCAGCCAATCTAACTTAGCTGCCTCTTAGCTCAATATCGATCAATCGATTGAGAATCCTTTGATTCCCCAATCCTGCTGAAACCGCTTCAATTCTTAGCGTCAGCTTTTCACCTTTTTCGGTGAAAATGAAATCTCCCACCTTGGTCCTGTTCCCATTTGGCTCCACCGTAAAGGCTTGCTCTCCTATCGCGACTTCTAACTTCCCTCCATTGTCTGTTTTCGAATGATTCAGGGATAATTCCCAGGTTCCCGGTGTCTCGACCACCAGATTGAATTCGCCAAAGTCACCCACCGTTTGAAACTGGGGGGTCACATTGGTGAAATGACCCCCAACCCGGCTTGCGCAACGAACCGATACCGTGGCCTTTTCTTTTTCCTGATACCCGATGATGAACTCCGGTCGGTTGCCAAAATTTTCATCCGCCACCACATTGCCAAACCACTCTTCCAGAGCTTCCTTCATCATTTCAGCAAGCTCGGGATGGTGCTTGATGACGTTGGTGGATTCCGTTGGATCGTTCTCCAAATCAATCAAAACATAATGATCAGTATCCGCCTCAGGCTGAGGGGTAAATGGATGGGGATGATTGTTTGGTTTTTGGATCAGTTTGAAACCGCCTTTGATGCACACGAGTGACTGGTCTTCGAATCGAATGCGATTTCGATAGTCATCAGGAAAGGGGAGATTCTTATCTCTTCGACCTTGAAAGACAACCGCCTGCTGGCTTGTGAAATAGAATCTGTTCTCCAGTTCCTGATAAATGGGACTATCTTTGGAACCTTCATTGAGTAATGAAACAAGGCTCATTCCGTCTTGCTTCTTTGTTGATTCATAATCAACCCCCGC
>JBCDHN010000728.1:0-2531 GCA_038749915.1 Verrucomicrobiota bacterium
GAAAATTCCAGCCTTCGGAAGATCCCGGCTCGGTCTACTGAGCTGCTCTTTTACGAATATCTTTGCTGAGTCTTGAAAATTAAGAAAGGCATGGGATTATTATAGGGTTAACCCCCGCCCTCCACGCTACGTGCTGATTCGATTCCTGTTTTCAAGCGCTTCTGTATTCCTGTTTCCCGTCTTTGCTTCCGCTGAGCTACCCGCATCAGCCCGGGAACACGCCATCCTGAGAGGCACTTATCAGAACTCACAGATCCGTTTTGAGAGGGAGAAGGCAGGTCATGTCGTTGTTTTAGGAGGATCCATCACGGAGAACAAATCTGGTCATAGCCAGATGGTTCCGGAATGGCTGGAAAAACGATTCCCGGACACGAATTTCCAATTCACCAATGCAGGCATCAGTTCGACTTGCTCAACCAGTGGCGCGTTTCGACTTCGCGATCACGTTTTGGCCACCGGACCCGTCGATTTGCTGATCGTGGAGTTTGCGGTGAACGACGATCAGGATGCGGGTCACGCACTGAAAGAAGCCGTCCGCGGGATGGAAGGGATTGTTCAGCACACCCGGGAGCACAACCCCGCAGCGGATATCCTCATTGTTCATTATGTAAATCCGCCCATTCTGGAAAAGCTCAGCTCCGGCCAAACTCCTGTGAGCGTCGCCGCCCATGAATCCGTTGCCCAACGCTACGAGCTGGCATCGGTCAATGTTGGCGCAGCTCTCGCGGCAGGTGCGATGACATGGGAAGCTTATGGCGGAACTCATCCCAAAAAGCCGGGATACCGACTTGCCTCGGACATGGTCATTTCAGTATTGGAAAAAGCCTGGGCCAATCCGCTCACCGAAGATGCCAAAGTGATCGAGTTTCCGACTCCCATACCTTTGGACACGGGAAGTTACAGCAGCGGCCGCTTTCAGGATCCTGCCGAAGCGGACTGGATGGGAGGATGGACCACGGGTCTGACAAGTAGAGATCTTCTCCCTCTTGGGGGCATTCGTGAGCGCTACACGGAGTGGCCCATTACCGTGGCTGAGAATGCCGGGGCAATGATGACAATGAATTTTTGGGGATCTGCCATTGGCGCATTCGTCTTGGCGGGCCCTGATGCAGCCATGCTCGAAGTCAGCGTCGATGCGGGGGATTGGAAGCCTGTCGAATTGTATCACCACTACAGCAAGGGCCTCAACTACCCCCGAACGGTGATGTTTTTCTCTGACTTAAGCACTGGAAATCACCAGCTTTCGCTCCGCGTCAAGGAACGCCCGGAAGGCCAACCCGGTGGCGAACGCGCCGCAATTCTGAAGTTTGTCGTCAATGAATAACAAGCCCCTCGCTTCACTCCTGATCGCGCTGCTCTTCCTCGGGACGAGTTTCGCGGAGCCATTCCAGTTTCAAAATGATGATGTCGTGGTGATGCTGGGGAACACCTTTATCGAACGTGCACAGCAATCCGGGCATATCGAAACCCAGCTCACCCTGGCGGCCGGAGACAAGAAGGTAAAATTCCGGAATCTCGGCTGGAGCGGCGACACCGTTTATGGAGCTGCCCGCTCGTATTTTGGACCTCCCCAGGAGGGATTTGACCGGCTCTCCAAACAAATCGGTGAGCTACAGCCCAACGTGATGTTCATCAACTATGGTGCCGTCGCCGCATTTGAGGGGGCTGACGGTATTGCCGAGTTTCTCAAGGGATACCGTCGGCTGCTTGATATGATCTATGAGAAATCCGTGCCCCGGGAAGTCGTCTTGATTTCTCCGGCTCCGGCTGAAAACCTGGGGGCCCCGCTTCCCGATCAGACTGAACTCAATCGCAACCTGGCCCTTTTTCGCGATGCGATTCAGGAGCTGGCCCAATCCCGCAATGCGCATTTCCTCGATCTGTTCAGCTCGATCATCTCAGATGAGAATCTCACCACCAACGGGATTCACTACTCAGACGAGGGATACAAGCATGTTGCCCCCGTGTTCACAGAAGCTCTGGGACTGAAGCCGGTGGAATCGGCACGACTCGACGACGACGCCATCGAGCGTCTCCGCCAGAAAATCATTGAAAAGAATCGCCTCTACTTCCACCGCTGGCGCCCCGCGAACGAGACCTATCTCCATCTCTTTCGAAAACACGAGCAAGGGCAAAATGCTCGTGAACTTCCTCTGTTCGAGCCACTGGTGGAAGCCAGGGAAATCGAAATCCAGGTATTCAAGCAACTCGTTTTCTCCAAGTAATATGAACCGCGCACTTCTTTACCTTCTTTCCGGCGGCTTCCTGATCTCAACCGGCTTTTACGCCACCCCCGTATTGCTGGGCGGTCCATCAACGACGGTCTTTGCTGAGACCATCGCCGGGTTCTTCCATGTCGCAGGAGATGAGTGGCCCACTGGCGCGGCCTTTGCCACGATCATGTTCGTGACCGCGCTTTTGCTGACCGGCATCTTCCAGAAACTGATGAACGCGTTGCGCAAGGGAGACAGCAAGTGACCCGCGGCACGCGTATCTTTTTGTCCTGCATTTACTGGGCCTTCGTTCTTTAC
>JBCDHN010000729.1:0-2530 GCA_038749915.1 Verrucomicrobiota bacterium
AGAGCGGAACCGAAAGAACCCAAGACGTGGTTGGTTTTCATCGTAAAAGAAGCAAGGAGGAGATCTTTCCGCTACGCAAGGCAAAAAATTGGGCGTTTGGAGGCGCCTGATCTTCAGCGCATTGGAATCGCAGTTCAATGCTCCAACCCTGCCAAGAGCGCCAAGATGGCCCAGCAAGTCCCGGAACTGGAGATAAACTGGTCTTCACCATGCGGAAAACTAGATTCGTAGGGCTCTTGAATCGGATGGCTCCGGCTTTCGACATGCCAGGTTCCGTCGGGACGCTGGGAATCCAACAAGAATTGGATACCGCGCCGGAACTCCTCGGAATTCGTTTCTAGCGTTCCACTTTCACGCAACGCGACCAAGGTGGAACCCGTCGAGTAAGCTTCGGTGGGAAGATCTGGCAACTGTCCCCAGCCTCCATCGGCTCGCTGCAACCTGAGCAGATGCGCTGCCGCAGGTGTGGTTTCCGCCCCTAGCAAATGGAGCGTCCGGAGTCGAAACACAGCGTCTTCGGTCTCTTCAGGTTCGGTTTTGACTAGCCAGTTCAACGCAGCATCGCGACGAATGGCAATCCGCTCTCGATGTTTCTCCCGGCTGTAACCTTGAAGTCCGCGCAATGCCAAATAGGTGGAGGTAAAGAAGCTGCCTTCGGAGGGCGGGCGGTCCGACTGCGGCTTCCAATGCGGAGAATCCGCGTTCCAACTCAAAAGAAATTGAACCACGGCATCACTCACCTCGCTCGGAGGATGTCCAGCCGTTCCCAGCACCCAAAGCGCCATTCCCGCCGTGTCGGCTTTGCCACCTTGCCCGTACCCCGCCTCATAGTTGCGTTTGCCGCGTGTCAGGTGCGCTGCGGTGTGTTTCACCTGACGCGTCAGATTTTCGGTATCGATCTGAAATCCGTGCTTCCGGGCTTCGATCGTGACGAGGATCGGTAGTCCTTGGTTGTGGCAGGTAAAACAGCGGCGTTCCTCGGCCGATCCGCGGGAACCGGCTTCGATAACCGGAAGCGCCTCCGCGACAGCCTGGCGAATCGACTCATCCGCTTGGCAAATGGTCGTCAGGGCGAAACTCGCGAAAATCTGAAGAACGGTTTTCAAGGTCAAAGGAGTCTGGCACGGATTCTGGAATTTGGATTCCAAAATCGGGTCTAGGGTGAGTTTCCCAAATGCTTGGTCCTCGTCACATCCCGTTCCTAGATCTTGTTTTCCCGTCGATGCCAGTCCTACGCCTTAACCTTACGTCCTTGGCTTGTGACAACGAATTCAGTTTCCTTATCGGCTTGACGGACTCGTCCATGACCTGATGACGAAGTACCTTGCGGAGCAGGGGCGGGCGCCTCCAAATCTAAACCTCCCTACTTTAATGTCATCGGGGTGGACTCCGCCAGGGTGCTGGCCGGACGCTGTTCTCGACCTGCAGTCGCTTCGTTCCCCAATTCCAGGGTAGCGCGCATCGCCAAGTCCCGCATTCTTGCCATGACTTCTGGCTGGGACGGGAAAAGGTCGGTGGTTTCTTGCAAGTCGTTCGCGAGATTGACGAGCTTTCCCGGCTTTCCCTTTGCGGCAACGTCTGAGGTCGTCCAACGTGGATAGGTCTGTTCCAACGGCAAATGCCACTTCCAATCGCCCATCCGAATCGCCTGCAATTGACGGCGGCGATAGTAGAAGAGGGCTTCGTAGGGCGATTTGGCGCCGTCCTCGCCGAGTAGCAGCGGAGTGATGTCGTAACCGTCGATCTTTCGATCGTGCATTGCGACTCCGGCCAGGCTGGCAAACGTGGGTAAGAGATCCATCGTCGTGGTCAGCTCGGAACAGACGCTCTCCGGCGCAACTTTGCCGGGAAAGCGCACGATCATCGGAACGCGCATCCCACCTTCCATCGTTGATCCCTTGATTCCCGCGAGCGGAGCATTCGAGCCTCCGTTCCGACCGTTGGAACCATTGTCCGAGGTGAAGATGACCAGGGTATCATTGCTTAATCCGAGGCGTTCGAGACAATCGAGAATCTCGCCGGTGGACCAGTCGATTTCCTCGACCGAATCGCCGTAACGGCCATTGGCGCTTTTGTCGAGAAAGTCGGGCGAGGCGAAAAGCGGGAGGTGGGGAAAGGTGTGCGGAAGATAGAGGAAAAACGGCTTCTCTTGGTTCGTCTCAATGAACTCGACAGCTTTTTCGGTGTAGCGCTTGGTCAGGGTGGATTGGTCAGCTGGGGCTTCGATCACGGTTTCGCCATCGACCAAGGGAAGAGGCGGATCTCCCCGCTTCTCCTGTTGCATATCATTGGAATAGGGGATGCCGTAGTAGCTGTGAAACCCGTGAGCGGTTGGCAGGTGTTCCGGCTGATCGCCGAGATGCCATTTGCCGATGCAGGTGGAGACATAGCCTGCGCTCTCGAGATGTTCGGGAATGGTGATTTCGTCAGGGTGAAGGCCACGGCGATTGCGCGGAATGAGGACCCAGTGCCCGGTCTCTGCTTCGTGCATACCGATGCGCCTCGGGTAACATCCGGTCAGAAGGCTTGC
>JBCDHN010000730.1:0-2525 GCA_038749915.1 Verrucomicrobiota bacterium
AACGCGGCTGGGAGCAGAGATTGGAGACGAGGCTGCGGTCATTGTTTATCGTCGGCTTGTGCGAGAGGTATTGGCGGTTGTTCGCGAATCAACGGCTGATGGAGTGAGAGTGCTTTTTGATCCACCAAGCCAGGAGGACGACGTCCGGACCTGGATTACCGGCGAGTGGCCGGACCCGCCGGAGAACCTCGAATTTGTCGCTCAAGCAGAGGGCGATTTGGGTGCACGGCTCAGTGCCGCCTTTGAATCCGCTTTCGCCCAAGGCTATCGAAAAGTGGCCGCCATCGGAACCGACTGCGTCGAAATTGCGCCGGAAACATTCTCGATGACATGGCAACGGTTGGAGGAAGAGGATGTCGTTTTTGGGCCTGCTGCAGATGGCGGTTACTACCTGATCGGGATGAGCCTGTTCAAGCCGGAACTGTTTCGCGATATCCCCTGGAGCAGTGACGAAACGCTCAACAAAAGCGTTGAGTGCGCGATGGAGTTGAACCTACGCATCGGTTCCCTGCCGATTTCGACGGACATCGATACCGCTGAGGAATGGCGGGTTCAAAAGGGGAAAATTCTCGCCCAATCGCCTCCTTTGAACGAACCGATGGTGTTTCAGCCTGTTTACCAGGAGCGGGTTTGGGGAGGGCGAAAGCTTCAGGAATGGCTCAATCGCCAATTGCCCAACGAACAGCCCTTCGGAGAAAGCTGGGAGATGGTGGATCGTCCCGAAGCGCAGTCCGTCATTCGAGAGGGCACCTTTGCCGGAATCACCCTGGGAGACCTTTGGGCGCAACGCCGGGCGGAAGTCTTCGGAAAAGGAGCGTCCGGAGAGCGTTTCCCTCTTTTGCTCAAGATTCTCGATGCAACTCAGGATTTGTCCATCCAGGTCCATCCTCCGCAGTCGGCGGCGGAAGCGCTCAATGGCGAACCGAAAACGGAAATGTGGTATGTCGCTCACGCCATGCCCGGCGCGAAGCTTTATGCGGGCCTCAAAAGCGGCGTGACCCGTGAAGACGTTGAATCGGCGATTCGCGATGGAAGCCTCTCAGAAAAGGTTCATGAGATCGAAGTCAAAACAGGCGACTGCTTGTTCATTCCCAGCGGACGGATCCACGCGATCGGAGCAGGGCTCTTAATCTACGAAATTCAGCAAAATAGTGACACTACCTATCGGGTCTTTGATTGGAATCGGACCGGATTGGATGGCAAACCCCGCGAGCTACACGTCGAAGAGTCACTGCAAAGCATCGACTTCGAGGACATCGAACCCGGTGTGGCCGTTCCTGAGGGCGATACTCTCGTTGGCTGCGAATATTTTGAGGTGGAGAAGTGGGAGCTCAAGCCGGGAGAATCTCGACTCGCGGGCGGTCTGGGAAATTTCGCCATCGTCACGGTCATTCAGGGGCAAATCCGAAGCGGAAACCAAGTTTTCGGGCCAGGCCGCTTTTTTGGGATTCCCGCTTCAGGATCCTCGGACTTGGCGCTGGAGTCTTGCGGCAGCAAAACCGCGGCGATTCTCAGGACGACGATTCCTGCTTCAGGACTTCCTAGTCAGTCCGGCGAATTCGTGTCCGGACACGAGGGCTTTTATCGGCAACTTCGAGATCGGATTGCGAACTGGGCCAAGACCAAAACCGGTTTGGAACATCGTTGGTTGGAATACATCCTGATCGTTCCCGACTTTTTTCACCTGCTCACCCGTCTCGTGGCAGACCCCGATGTTCCATCCAAACACAAGGCTGCACTGGGTGGCGCGATCGCCTACTTTATCCTGCCGCTGGATGTCGTGCCGGAAGGGTTGCTCGGGCCGATCGGTTACCTGGATGATCTGGCTTTGGCCGCTTATGTCATCAACCGGATGGTCAATGACGTTGATCCCGAAGTGATCCATCGCAACTGGGCGGGAGAGGGCAACGCTTTGGAACTGGTTCAGGTTTTGTTGGAGAAAGCCGATAAATTGGTGGGGAGCGGCCTCTGGGAGAAGGTCAAAAGCAGTCTGAACGGTTGAACGACATCGAACGGATCCGAGAGAAGCTGCTAAGCTTCCCTGAAACGACGGAAGAGACCCCGTTCGGCCCCGAGCATTTCGTTTACAAAGTGGCAGGAAAGATGTTTGCGATCCTTAGCCCCGATGAAGTTCCCGTTCGGATGAACTTGAAATGTGATCCGGATCGGGCGGTGGAACTGCGTGACGCGTTTGAAGCGATTGAACCCGGTTATCACATGAACAAACGCCACTGGAATACACTCAACCTCAACGCATGGCTGGAAGATGATTTCGTGATCGAACTGATCGAGCACTCCTTTGATCGGGTGTTGGCTGGTCATACCAAAACCGTGCAGAAACGCATTCGGGAAGCGCTTCGCTAGCCGCGACTACTCGGCTCCTGTTATAGTTCGGCGATCAATGGCGGCAATTTGCTCCTGCAGATCTTTGATTTCGAGTTCGAGAGCCGCGATTTTTGACTGGTTGGAATCGGAAAATCGCAACGATTCCAGTTCACCGCTGGCGCGTTTGAGGCGGGCCAGAA
>JBCDHN010000731.1:0-2514 GCA_038749915.1 Verrucomicrobiota bacterium
CGTCACATCGACTTTGATGATGGAACGAATTCCCGGCATCTCCGGAAACTGCGCCATCAATTCGTCGAACCCTGGTTCGCCCGGCGTGATCGCCTCCCCTTTCCCATGAAACCGCACAATATTGGGGCCGCCCTTGAAGGCGCAGAACATGATGACGATCCGTCCGTTCTCCTTGAGATGGGCCAGCGTTTCAATTCCACTCCCGGTGAGGTCGAGATAAGCAACCTGGTTGGGCCCGAGAATGCGGAAGGAATCGAGACCTTTCGGGGAGCAGTTGATAAGGCCGTCTTCGCTCAGCGGCGCGGTTGAAACGAAGAACATGTGTTGCTGGCTGACCCATTTGGTCAGCTTCTCGTCGATCTGTTCGTAGACTTTTCCCATAGCTTCTCGTCGGTCGTCTTTCCTCTTCCTTACGAGGATGTGTTGGAAAAGCCAAACCGGGGATTCCTCTTTTTTCGTTTTTGTTCTAAGGTCTTTTCAAACGGCGTGTCCCCTCTTCTGAACCCGTATGAGGACGACCCGCTGTGCTTCAGGCTCAACCACAGACTGCAACCCCACCTGCATCGCTCGTGAAACCCATCCCGATGCCCACCACCGACAGCCCCGATAAACCGAAGGGCGCTGCGGAACGGGATTTGGTTTCGCTCAGCGCCCTCTTCACGACCGAGGAATCTCCGCTTCTGCGTTATGCCTATTCCCTGGTGGGAAGGCGAGCCGTCGCCGAAGACATCGTCCAGGAAGTGTTTCTCCAGCTCCATCGTCATTGGAGCGAGGTCGACAATCCCCGCGCGTGGCTCTATCGCAGCGTCCGCAACAGGTCTTACAATCACAATCGCGATCACAAAAAGGAGGTCCTGACCGATGAAACGGAGGAATCGTCTGATCCCAAGGCAACGAAAACACCGGACGAAGAACTGAGCCGCATGGAGGCAGCCGGCTTTCTCCGTCAATCGATGGCCGATCTGCCCGAGGGCGATCGACAGCTGGTTCAGTTGAAGTATTTCGAGGATCTGAAGTATGCCGAGATCGCAAAAAAGACCGGCCTCAGTGTCAGCAACGTAGGTTATCGCCTACATCACATCTTAAAGCAGCTCGCGGGCAAGCTGCGCCAACTTGGAATCGAGGGCACCTCATGAAAGAAGACGACCCGAATCAACCTTTGGAACCGAATCTCGAAACCTGGATCGAGCCCGAGCTCGAAGCCCGCATCGTCGCGCTCGTCTTGGGCGAAGCCTCCGACTTCGAACGCGAAGGGTTGGAACGCCTCATCGCCGAAAAGCCCGAGCTGGCCCTGTTTCGCGATCGGATTGCGTCCACCCACGAACTCCTGGGCGAAGTTGTCTCGGGAAAGGGTGACGCCGCGGAGTGGAAACTTTCCGCCGAGCGGCGGAAATCCGTGTTGGATGTGGTCTCGGCCGCGCCTACGAAGAAGAAACGAGACGCGCCGGTTGCCACTTCCAACAAGAAAACCGGAAAACCGTGGGTTCGTTGGATGTCATTGTCGGCCGCAGCCTGCCTGATTGGATTTTCCACGCTTAACTTTTTTCTCCCGGTTGGCCATCAAGTTACGAAACAGGCGAGGACATCGGAGATCGCTTCCCTATCTGATCAGCAACGCAAGTCCGAGGAAAGCGCACTCTACTCCTACGCCGACTCCGTCAAGCCTCGCATGATCGAATTTGATCGAGCAGAAATGCCAACCACGGACGGCGATATTTCAATTCAACCGAGCAGCACAAGCACTCGTACTTCAGGCGAACAGGCCAAGTCCCTCAGCGACACCAATGCCGTTGAGGCTGCTCCAATCATTGTCGCAAAGAACACGGTCCCTGCTCGCTCATCCCTCTCTGCGATCAGTGAAACCTTGACCGAAAACGTCGTAACGGATGAAGCCAACGCCTACTCCATTACCGGACATGGAGACTTCCACTTTAAACAACCGAGTAATAGCGGTTTTCGTGAAGACGCGGAAAGTGTAGAACGCAATTTCACCATGATCGGCCACGGTGGAGTCGCGTCTGTCAGCCCGGAGTCGGAAACGGAGAAGAGTGAGCCAGGTACGCTGTCAATCAGCTCCAGTGGGGCGGTCACAATAGGCGGAACCATTAGCGCGAACGGCTCAGCTGGTGCCGGAGGATCAATCAACATTGGAGGTGGAGTCGATCTGAAGACTCCTCATGCAGGGGATATTGTTGTTCCATCTCAGCAAAAGCAGAGCGGAAAAAAACCTGACCAGTCAAGATCAGCACCACAACAGGAACTTGGCCGTTACCCCGCGCATCCAGCACCCTCCTCCAAACCAAAGCCCGCAGCTCAAAAAATGAGCGAACTTGAAGTCGCGGACGAATCCGGAGAATCGTTGCATATCGCCTCTTCCACGACGGATTCCGACATGGATGATGTGCTTCACGGTGGCGTGTCCATTTCCGTTGACTTTGGCGAAACCGAAATCGGAAAAGTAACCGATGGGATCGAGCCTTTGGAAGATCAGAACATGCTTGGAACCGAACTGAG
>JBCDHN010000732.1:0-2495 GCA_038749915.1 Verrucomicrobiota bacterium
TGACTCGAAAGATGGCGCGGATAACCGTCCCCATAGCCCACTCCAATCGTAGCCACCCGGGTCGGCTCCTTCGTCACAAACGTCCGGCCATAGCTGATTCCCCGTCCCGCAGGCAGCTCTCGCACCAGCGTTACCCGCGACTTCAGACTCAACACCGGGCGAAGGCGGGACTGAAATTCCGGCAAGGGGGATACGCCGTACAGCAGCAAGCCGGGACGCATCAGCGTGGCAAATGCCTGCTCCTCCGCAAAGCCCAGCAAACCGGCACTATTGCTGAGATGGACTTCGCTCAAATCGGGAAATTCATTCAACAGTTCCCGCGTTCGTGCGATCTGTTCGAGGGTATACCCGATATCCTCATCTGCTGATGGGAAGTGCGTGGCCGCGCCTTCCAACTTCACCCATTTCAATTCCTGAATGCGTTTCACCAGATCTACCGCCTCATTTTCAAGACACCCCATCCTCCCCATTCCCGAATCAATCGCCAGATGAGCGGACACTGGCTTTCCCAGCTTTTCGAATGCCTCTGCCTCTGCCCACGAAGACAAAGTGACGACAAACTTTTGCTCGACCGCCACTTCCCGTTCCTGCGGAAGGATGGGCCCAAGCACCAGCACTCTTCCCCTGGAATGCGCCGCGACTTCGCATCCTTCCTCGACATTGGCCACTCCAAACCAGGCAACGTCTTCAGCAATTGCCTCTACGATTCGAACCAAACCATGCCCATAGGCATCGGCCTTCACCACAGCCATGATTTCGCGCCCCTTGGCAAACTCACGTGCCACTCCAAGATTGTGGCGCAGCGCCGCCAAATCAATCTCGGCCCATGTCCGCAGGGGTTCTTCATGTATCGACATACTCACTTCCTGAAAAGGTTTAGGCGCGATCGCTCCCTGCTTCAAGATGAACACGAAAGGGTTGGCCAAGCCGACTTGGCACTGAAAGTGCTATGGGGAAGAGCCGAACTCTCTCACTTCTTCCCTTCCTCTCATGAAATCCGATCAAGAAATTCTCGCCCTTCAGGAATCCCTCAAAGCACAGGGCGTCAAATATTGCGTGGGAGCGTATGTCGATATCCACGGCGTGCCCAAGGGGAAGTTTGTCCCGATTGATCATTTCCTGCATTTCGCTCACGGGTCTGAGCTCTACACCGGCTACGCTCTTGATGGTTTGGGACAAAGTCCGAATGATGATGAGATTGCTTCGTTGCCAGATCTCGATCAGATCACGATTCTCCCCTGGAACCAGCAGATCGCCTGGATGCCCGCGGATAATACGTTCGAAGGCAAACCCTATCCGATCAACACACGGGTCGCCTTGAAGAAGCAGTTGGATGCGGCGGCCGAAATGGGGTTTGGCTTCAACCTCGGAATCGAGTGCGAGGTCTTTGTCGTCAAGCAATTGGAAGATGGAACCTTGGAGATTCCAAACGACGATGACAACCTCGAGAAGTCCTGTTATGACGTGAAGCGATTTCTCGATCGCTATACCTGGCTCGACAAAGTCTCAACCACGATCAATGAACTCGGTTGGGGGCTTTACTCGCTGGATCATGAAGACGCCAATTCCCAATTCGAGTTCGACTTCAACTATGCAGACGCGCTCACGATGTGCGATCGCTATACCTTCTTCCGGCTCATGGCCAAACAGTATGCGTCGGAGGAAGGTTTGCTCGCGACCTTTATGCCCAAACCCTTTGCTGACAGAACGGGTTCCGGAGCTCATTTCAACATGTCTCTATACGACAAGAAAACTGGTGAAAACCTCTTCAAGCGCGACCTGGAAGATGACCCACGAGGACTTGGCTTAAGTGAACTGGGATACCAGTTCATTGGTGGAATCTTGAAACATGGCCGAGCTCTATGTTGCGCCTATGCACCTACGGTCAACAGCTATAAACGATTGGTTCGTCAGGGCCTGATGTCATACTATACCTGGGCGCCGGTCTTTAATAGCTACGGCAAAAACAATCGAACCAATGCCATGCGAGTCCCCATGGGTGGCGGGCGTGTTGAATCACGCAATGCCGATGCATCCTGCAACCCCTACCTTGCGGCGACCCTCGCTCTTGCTGCCGGCTTGGAAGGGATTCGGGAAAACCTTGATCCCGGTGACGCAATGGAGGATAACCTTTACGAACTCACTCCAGCTCAATTCTCAGAACGTGGCATCGAAGAACTGCCGACCACACTCAAGGAAGCGGTGGAAGCATTCTCCAGCTCGATCTTTGTTGAAGAGATTCTCGGTTCGGAGCTCAGGCAGGAGTTCATCACTTACAAAACCGAAGAGTGGCGCCAATATCATCAACGCATCAGCCACTGGGAATATGAGCAGTATGCTCGCCTGTTTTAGGGCGCGTTCGGAGAACATGGCGACCCGCCCGTTTTGAAAGAAAAGTCCAAAGGATTCTTCGCTTCGCATCAATTGGGGATGCGGTGCTTTCTCCCGCAGGAACCGCGACTTGAGGCTTTGTGAGGAAACTCATCGCCGCCTCA
>JBCDHN010000733.1:0-2495 GCA_038749915.1 Verrucomicrobiota bacterium
CCAAGCTCAATGGCACGAACGAGGTGCGGTTCCGCGGTCTCAAATTCGCCTCTTTGCACCAGAGCCATAGCCAGGTTGCGATGGGCGTCCCGAAAATTGGGATACAGCGAAATCGCTTTCCGGTGGTTCTCAATCGATTCTTCGACCTTGGTTTCCTCGAAGCGCAGATTCCCCAAATTGAAGCGAAGAGCGGCGCTTTCCGCGAGCAAAGGGGAAGCCGTGAGTTTGGCAATCGCTCCGTTTCGGTTATCATCGGCAAGCTCCTGCGCAACGGCATCGAGAACCGCTTTCTCGTCCGAATTCACCCGAGGCTCGATCCGCGAATCGACACCGTAACTTGCGGTGAAAGCCTTGCGGAACGTCTCACTCTGCCAAAGCCGATCAATTGGCATGGGCTCAGCACTCACTTGGATCGCAAGCGCGGGAATGAGACTGAGTGTAAGGAATAGGAGCTTCATTTCAGGGGCGCATAAGGATGGGCCAACGAAAAATCGCCTTTACCGGACGGCCGTTTTTCGTTGGAGTGGTGAATCGTGCCCGACCGGCCACGCCGCGGGCAATTTCGCTGAAACGTGGGTGGTTGCTACTGATGACGCGCCGCACGCTTGTGTTTCCATTGGTGTCAATTTCGACTTCGATGATGACGCGGCCTTCCCGGATTCCCTGTTGTAGAAGCTCACGGGGATAGGCGGTGGATGGCGCATTCCTCAGCCGCGGTTTGGAGTCCAATTCGCCAACATCAAAAGTGGTTCGGGCAACCGGAGCCGGTCTGGGTGCTCCCACGGCAGGACGCGCTTCCTGAGTCTGGGGAACGGGAGGCGCTACCGGTGGAGGATCCACCTCGAGTTCGAACATGGCTGTTTCCATGGTCAGGTCCGGCACATCCAGTGTTGCTTTCAGGGCCGGGGCATCCATGTCCATTTGGAGATCCAGCTGGGGCAATTGCATCCGCTGCGGAGGCGGAGGAGGCTCATCGATCAGGTCTGGCGGTGGTGGCGGTGGCGCAGGCAAGGCCATTTCCGGGGCCAACTCAACCACCCGAATGGTCTCCTCCGGAATCCGGGCACTACCAAGTTGACGGATCGCGACGAGAAAAACGACCAACATTCCCGTTAGCAGAAGCGCAGCCAGTCCTTTGGCGGGCACCCAGGCATCGCGTTTCTGCTCTGGCGGGGACAAGCACATCTTTCTATGGTAGACACGAACACTTCGGTTGCGCCGGCCAGCTTGGCTTCATCCAATACCGTGACGGTGGCCTGCGTTGGTGTCTTTTGATCGGCCTGAATGATCACCGGCAGACTATCGTTTTGCAGCAACCGGCCAATCACCGTCTGCACGCCTCCAACTCCGATCTCGCGGCCAGCGTAAAAGACCGACCCCTCGGCTGTAATCCCAATCAGAATACTGTTCCGTTCCAGTTCCCTCGATGACGCGGCCCGCGGCTTGTCGATGTCAATTCCGGTTTCCTCGACGAACACCGTCGTCACAATGAAGAAAATCAGGAGGATAAACACCACATCGATCAGGGGCGAAATGTTGATTTCGTTAACGCCGCTCTCACTCTCCCCATTCTGTCCGAATCGCCTAGGCATTGGAGTAGCTCAATTTTCCGGATTGAGGATGAAGGTTAGGGTCACCCGACGAATTCTGGCGCTCTCGCCCAACCTGGGTTCGACTGGCGGAAACCAGCCGAATGAAATGGGCGAACTGGATGTTCACGCGGGACTTCAAGATCGAACAGACAATGAAGGCCGGCACCCCGATGACCAATCCGGTTTGCGTGGTGATGAGCGCTTCGGAAATACCGGCCGATATCACATCCACCGGGGCCTGGGCTGCTGAAAGAGACATTCCCCGAAACGTCGCGAACATGCCCGATACCGTTCCGAGCAACCCAAGCAGCGGGGCGGTTCCAATCAGCGTAAAAGCAAACGGGATCCGCCGATTCAAGATACCGAAGAGATGTTGCTCAATCTCCTGGACCCGGCCGTCGGTCTCCGTCCACTCCCGAACGGCCTCAAGGTCACCCGGCTCGAGATTCTTGTGGCTGAGCAGCTGATACCAACTGGATGGACCGGCTTTCGGCGCATTGGGGAAACGCATCAGCCGCAGGATGGAAAGCAAGGAATAGGCAATTCCGAACGCAAGAACCAGCAATCCCCAAAAGACGAAACCGCCTTCCTGCGCCAACTTGAGTAGCTCGTCGCGGGCTGCACTCATGCGGTTTTCGAGCTGCTTTTCAATCCGTTCATAAATGCCAGACTCGCCATTTCAATGGACCCGGTGATGCCCTTAATTTTTCGAAAGAGTACCGCGTGCAGAATGAGGGCTGGGATCGCGACAATCAGCCCGAACTCCGTGGTGACGAGAGCCTCGGAAATTCCGGATGCCAGTGAGCGGGCATCGCCGGTGCCAAACACGTTGATCAACTTGAAGGTGTGAATCATTCCCGTCACCGTACCCAACAAGCCCAGAAGCGGCGCCGTTGCCGAGGC
>JBCDHN010000734.1:0-2487 GCA_038749915.1 Verrucomicrobiota bacterium
CAGTGGTGAATCACATCAACGATCGGTTGGGGAACGAACCAGCGAACCCGTTCCTTGAGCTGACCGCTGCTTGAGAACTTGCAATTCACCTGATAAACGGCCGGACTTTTGCGAGGGATTTTCTTGATTCCCATCTGCACATTCGCCTTCGACGAACTTTTCTTATTCAGCGTGACGAAGTTGTAGGTAGACCAGCCTCGGGATAGTTTCAAGACGACCTGAGAGTTCGCCATTCCATTGCCGGGGCCGCGATCAGGACCTCCCGGAGACTGGTCGAGAAACTGGACACTGACGACTTGGCTCGCTGTATCGAGAACCAGCACCATCCGATTGAACCCCTGCCCGAAGTTGCCGCTGATGGCCACCGAGAAGAGGGATCGTTCCGGGAAGCCGGGCGTCGAGATCCCGTTTCGAGATTCCACCTCGCCACCGATCACGTTGAGCGCTTCTTCCAGTGGCATGAGGTAGCGGATTCCGGGGACGATTTCCAGTTTCGGATACGCCTTCGCATCCAGTCCACCCTTCTTGACCTTGCCGAAGAGCCGCTTCAAATCCTCTTGCGTTTGAGTCTTCCCTCCATAGGGATCGTCCCAGCTATTCGACAATCGCAATCCATCAAGGCCATTTCCCTGTGCCGACACATGTGCTGGATTCCCAAGTAGCATGGCGGGGGCGAGAAGCAGGCAAATGCGGAATGGTCGGGGGATTGCAGCGATCATGGATGGCATCGGGGGTTGAGTCCGCTCATTGGATCAGAACGAATTTGTCGCGGCAAGACTTTTGAGTGGCCGAGATGGGGCAGGTCAGGATAGTCTGGAACCCAACCCCTTCTGACATGCGTTTCCAAACCTCGATTCGTTCCCTCCTGTTGGTGTCATTGGCCCTCCTTCCAAGAGGAGTGGTTGCTGAACCCGGATTGAGAGAAATCGCCTCTGCCATGAAGCATGCAGCGGTCTTCTATGTGGAGAAGATCGCTCGTCATGGCGGCTATGTTTACTACACTGCACCCGACTTCTCGAAGCGATCTGGAGAAGGAATCGCGACCGAAAATCAGGTTTGGGTGCAACCTCCAGGGACGCCATCAGTGGGGCTGGCTTGCCTCAAAGCGTATCGAGTGACCGAAGATCCGTACTATCTGGAGGCAGCTCTGGCTGCGGCTGACGCCTTAATCTACGGCCAGCTCAAGTCTGGCGCCTGGACCAACCTGATCGACTTTGATCCGAAAAGTCCTCGCGCCGGGATGTATCGAAACGGTCAGGGGAAGGGGAGGAATTTCTCGACTCTCGATGACGATATCTCACAGGCCGCGATCCAGTTTTTGGTTCAGCTAGACCATGCGACAGCGTTTAAAAATGCCAATGTACACGACTCGGTTGCGATCGCGCTCGATGCGCTGCTGGCGGCTCAATTCCCGAATGGTGCCTTTCCCCAAGGGTGGGATGATGCGCCGCAACCGTCCGGTTTGGCTTCGGATAAACGGGCCAGTTTTCCAAACCACGATTGGCGAACGGAAGGGCGGATCAAGGAATACTGGCATCAATACACGTTGAACGATAGCTTGGCGCCGACCGTTGCCAAAACGCTCATGGTGGCTCATCAGGCATACAAGGATGAACGTTATGCTGAGGCGTTGAAGCGTTTCGGCAAGTTTTTGATCCTCGCGCAAATGCCAGAGCCCCAACCGGGCTGGGCCCAGCAATACAACTATGAGATGGAGCCGATTTGGGCCCGCAAATTCGAGCCAGCGGCGATTGCCGGTCGGGAGTCGGAGGGCGTGGTGGTGACGTTGTTGCAGATTGCGGCTTACTTTCGTGATCAACAGTTTCTCGCTCCCATTCCAAGCGCGATCGCCTACCTCAAACGTTCGGAACTCGATGGCGAGCGACTGGCGAGGTATTACGAGCTCGAAACGAACAAACCTCTCTACATGGAACGGAAAGGGAGCGTCTACTCGCTTACTCATGACGATTCCCGGCTTCCCAGCCACTATGGTTGGAAAAATCCCTCACATATCAAAACGATTGAAGCGGCCTACCAAGGACTTCTCAAAACCGGAAAGCTTGTTGATGTCGATCAGATCCTGCCGCCGTTGGAGCCGGATCCCAGTGTCGCGGAGATCGTTGCCGATCTGGATGATGAGGGACGGTGGATCTCGATCTTCGACGGCGAACTTCTCGTTGGTCAGCCCAAGTTTCAGCCCGGCGAAGCCTACATTGATAGCGCTGTCTTTTGCCGAAATCTTGAGATCCTGGCGGCTGCCCTTGCCCGCTAGACTAGGGTGCGTTCGAAAAACATGGCGACCGCCCGTTTTGAAAGAAAAATCCAAAGGATTCTTCGCTTCGCATCAATTGGGGATGCGGTGCTTTCTCCCGCAGGAACCGCGACTTGAGGCTTTGTGAGGAAACTCATCGCCGCCTCAAGTCATCGCTCCCTGTCGGAAAAAATCACTCGCAGGCCGACTCACCCTGTTTTTCGAACGCACCCTAG
>JBCDHN010000735.1:0-2486 GCA_038749915.1 Verrucomicrobiota bacterium
GTCGCCTTGTTGGTTTCCACCTCGATCACATCCTGATCGGCAACCACCTCTTCGTCCGGCTTGACGCGGATCGTGCGAACGACGGCTTCCGCGATCGCTTCACCCAATTGAGGCATTTGAATGGGAATTCTCGGCATGGATTGTGGAAGTCAGAATCTGAGGAGTTTTCGCAATGAAGAAGCAATCGACGCAGCGGTTGGCCGATGTGCAGCCCAGAGGTTCGGATGATAGGGAATCGGAGTATCTTTCGAATTCAAGCGCAATGGAGGTGCATCAAGCAGGTGAAACCCTTCTGCGACAACCCTCGCGATAACTTCCGCATTGAGCCCTCCCCAGGGAAAAGACTCAGCCACGCAGAGCAGCCGCCCCGTTCGGGAAACGGAAGCCAAAATCGTGTCAGTATCGATGGGCTTGGCGGATCTCAGATCAATCACTTCAATCTCCCAGGCTTCCTCGCCCAACAGCTTGGCCGCTTTGAGCGCTTCGTGAACCATGGCGCTGGCGGCGACCACGGTTGCGTCGCGCCCCCGGCGACAGATGTTGGCTTTCCCGATCGGCAATCCCTCTTCCGGCAACTCCTCCGCTTTGAGGTGGTAGTAGAGGAACTTGTGCTCACAGAAAATGACTGGATCATCCAGCTTCACGGCTTCCAGGAACATGGTGTAGGCGTCCTCAACCGTGGCCGGCATAAGCACGACCAGTCCCGGAAAGTGAGAATAGAGTGACTCGAGGCTCTGACTGTGAAATGGTCCGGAGCCTTCGTTTCCTCCACTGGGCAGGCGAATCGTGAACGGAACCGGGACGCCGGTCCGATAATAGTGGGTTCCCGCCTGATTGATGATTTGATTGAAGGCAATCGAGGAAAAATCGGCAAACTGCATTTCCACGATCGGCCGCATTCCTTCGATCGCGGCGCCAATTGCCATTCCGACAATGGCGTCTTCACTAATGGGACTGTCGATCACCCGTCCCGGAAACTCTTCGGCCAGGTTCTTCGTTGCTTTGAACGCGCCGCCAAACCCGGAGACGTCCTGGCCATAGATGAACACGTTCTCATCATCGGCCAAAGCTTTGGCTTGAGCTTCGCGAATCGCTTGAAGGTAGCTGATTTCCTGCTTCATAGATCAGGCATACCCTCACAAAGATGCTTCGTGCTCAATGCATACCACGTTTCTCTTCCCGCGTTGGGCTTTGCTTCTTTGGTGACTTTCTTCACTGCTTTTTCGACCTCTGAAACAGTCTCTGATTTCCAGGCTTCGATCTCGGCTTCGCTTGCAAAACCTTTTCCCATCAATTCATCGGCCGCGACCAAGAGGCAGTCCTTCCCCAGATCACAATTCTTAAGCTCGTCGGGAACATAAGCCGCCGTGTCGTGTTCCCCGTGCCCCGATAAGCGGAGCAGATCTCCGACAACCAACTGGGGTCCCTCGCCTGATCGGGCCCGCTTTACCGCATCTTCAAACGTTTGGAGACAATCCAACATGGAGGTTCCATCGCAATGATGTCCCCGCACTCCGTAGCCAATCGCCTTGTCGGTCAGTTCTTTGCAGGCAAATTGGCGGTCCGTGGACGTCGAGTAGGCAAACTGGTTGTTCGCGACCGCAACGACGAGTGGCAGTTTCTCAACCGCCGCCTGGTTCAAAGCTTCATGGAAGGCACCGGTGGAAGTTCCTCCGTCTCCGATGCAGGCTCCCCCGACAAAGCCTTTTTTCCCCTGAAACCGTTTTGCCATCAGCATCCCGTTAATCACCGAAACCATCGCTCCAAGGTGACTGATCATGGCCGGTGAACCTTGAGATGGTCGGCCGCGGTGAATATTTCCATCCCGCCCCCGCATCGGCCCCTCAACAGAGCCCAAATAGGTCCGAATCGGATCGAGTAATGGCTCCCCAAAAGCCAGGCGCCCCGCCATGTCCCGAATCAGCGGACCGTAGACATCCCCCTTCTTCTGACTCAAAAAAACGGTCAAAGCGGCACTGAACGCTTCCTGTCCACGGCCAAGATACACTCCGCCAACGATCTTGCTCGCCCGATAGAGACTGGCGATCTTATCTTCCAACACACGCGCGAGAAGCATCCACATGTAGGTTTTGATGCTTCGCTGTTCCAAGGTCGATGGAGACTTTTTGGTCCCTTTTTTGGCTGTTCTTGCCATGGCCACGTCGTTCTGCCACCATTCATAGGGCACACGCCTGCGCAAAGGATTTCTTCCTCATCCAGCGATCAATTGCGAAGCGCCAAATCTTGCCTAAAATGGGCTGAGCGTCGTCTCAACTCTCTGATCTCATGCAGAACTCTTTTTTCCTCAGATTCGCGAAGCTTCTTATCGGCTGCACCGCGGTTTTTTCCCTGACCTCATGCGACAAACTTTGGGAGATCAGTCAAAAGCTGAAAGCGCCTGAAGAACCTGAGGCAGAGGTGATTGTGGAGCAAATCGCCCCCCCTCCGCAACCTGAAACCGAAGTGGTTGAGATTGTTGCTCCGGA
>JBCDHN010000736.1:0-2486 GCA_038749915.1 Verrucomicrobiota bacterium
CAAAATTCGAGGATTTATCTGCACCACAGCTCATCCAGATGGCTGTGCAGCGAATGTGCGTGAGCAGATCGACTACGTTAAATCCCAGCCGAAGCTGAAAAATCCGCCAAAGAACGTGCTCGTGATCGGCAGTTCGACTGGCTACGGACTTGCTTCCCGAATCGTTCCTGCATTCGGAGGGGGAGCCAAGACAATCGGAGTATTCTTCGAAAAGCCCGGCACGGAAAGAAAGACGGGAAGTGCGGGCTGGTACAACTCAGCCGGATTTGAGGAGGCGGCCAAAGCAGAAGGACTGTATGCGCGCAGTTTCAACGGCGACGCATTCTCCAACGAGATGAAGGATCAGGTCATGGCAGCGATTCGGGAGGATTTGGGGAACGTGGATATGGTGGTTTACAGTCTCGCCTCTCCTCGCCGAGTCGATCCAAACGATGGACAGGTTTACAAGTCGTGCCTGAAGCCGATTGGCCAGACTTACACGCAGAAAACGCTGAATACGGACAAGGGGGAGGTTGAGCAGGTCTCGATCGAACCGGCGACCGACGAAGACATTGCCAACACGGTCAAAGTCATGGGAGGGGAGGATTGGGAACTCTGGATGGCAGCTCTGGCGGATGCCGGCCTTCTTGCTGATGGAGTCAAGACCGTGGCCTATTCCTACATTGGTCCGGATCTCACCTATCCGATTTATACCAACGGAACGATTGGAAAGGCGAAGGAGCATTTGGAGGAGTCCTGTGCCCGACTCAACGAGAAACTGGGAGAAGGAACTGCATTCGTTTCCGTCAACAAGGCGTTGGTCACGCAGGCCAGCTCCGCGATTCCGGTGGTGCCGCTCTATATCTCACTCCTCTACAAAGACATGAAGGAGCGCGGACTTCACGAAGGCTGTATCGAACAGATTCAGCGCTTGTTTGCCGACCATTTGGCGAGTGGTGAAGCTCCTGCGCTGGATGAGAAAAAGCGAATTCGGATCGATGATTGGGAAATGCGCGATGACGTGCAGACTGCGATTGAGAAGCTGTGGAGCGAGGTTACGACCGAGAACCTCGGCGAGATTTCCGATTTCGCCGGCTATCAGTCCGAGTTTCTGCGGTTGTTTGGGTTCGGGTTGAATGGGGTCGACTACGAGGCGGAAGCGGATCCCATCAGAGCTTCCTCCGCGGGAGAATGAACTTGGCTAGAGCAGGTTCAGTGAAACTGCTCTAGAGCAGTTCCCTGCCAACCAACTCGTTGAATCTGGCGGAGTCAGCAGCATACAGTTCGCGCAAAAACGTCAGTTCATCATTGGTGATTCGGGGCGAGTTCTCCATTCCCTCAATCACGATTCCTTCTTCGGCTTTCACCTTTTTCATTGGGTTGGTGTACTTGCCGTGCTGAAGGGTCGGGGGAGCTTGATAAGATGGAATTTCAAGGAACTCACCAATTCGTTCCATGACGGAAGCTGGCTCTTCCTTGATCTCGGTGAGCGAGGTGAAAAAGAAGTTCTCGATCGGAAAATGCTCCAGCCAATAGCTGAGATGCTGACCGTAGAAGCCGAGATAGAGGATCCCGCCAAAGTTGCCCAGGTCAGTCAACGTCTTGCCGGGTTCGATTCGTCCCTGATTCACATGATGAAAGAAGGCTGAAGCGGCTCGATCCACCGGATCTTTCACGGTCACGATCAGTTTCACGTCAGGACCAAGCCGTTTCTTGACCGACTTGGCCGGGGTAAAGAAGAACTGGCCAAGATAAGGCAAGTACTTCTCGGTCGCGTCCGTCGGCGGAGACACGAGGTAAGATGGAGTGGCCTCGCCAAGCATCGCATCCGGAGGCCCTTCGAAGGATCGCAGATAGTCCTCGAACTGTTCGTCGGACGGGTCCTCGTATTTGATGAAGAAGTGCGTTTCCTTCAAGGGATTCATCGAGACCTTCGGGCTCTGATTCAGCTGAAAGAACAACCAGGAGCTTCCACACTTCTGGGCTCCGATGATCAGGAATTGGGGAGGACGAAGGGAGCCGCTGGTTTGCATAATGGGTGACAAAAGTCATCCGTGGTTCCAACCAAGCCCGGTGTCAACTGATCGGAAATCGCGTTACTTGGAAAGAATCAGACTGGCGAGACCACCTTCCTGCCGTGCCCGGTCGAGCAAGACCGCGCCGATGATGACAGAGCCCAGCACCACTTTCTGGGTGTAGGCGTCGATTCCGAGCAGGTTCATTCCGTTCTGGATCACGGCGATGATAAACGCGCCGATCAGGGTGCCGATAATTCTCCCGGAACCGCCGGAGAGACTGGTCCCGCCGACGACGACGGCTGCGATCACGTAGAGCTCATACATCTCCCCCATGGTCGGGGTTCCAGTGTTGACTTGCGAAGCCTGAATGCATCCTCCAATTCCCGCCATGATCCCGCTGACCACGTAGACAAACGCCGTTACCAATTTGACCGGAACTCCGGAGAGCCGGGCCGCTTCCGCATTTCCCCCAACCGCATAAATGTAGCG
>JBCDHN010000737.1:0-2476 GCA_038749915.1 Verrucomicrobiota bacterium
GTCATCGCAACATCCGGACACGCGGTGAAAACGCGATCGCCAACTTCCAATTGGCAGGGTTCAATTGCAAAGGCCGTTCCATGGCAGAGCGCGAGGAGCAATCCAACGGCGCTTAGTTCGGTGGTGATCAAACGGTTCAGAAGCATCGGCGCCCAACGTAGGTCGGCACGCTTTCTCTACTGCGCTTCCTTTGCCCTTCAATAGTCATCAATTGACCAAGTTCAGACATCCTCTTGAGCGCTTCGTTCTTGATTCGCCTCCAATTCGACACGACCCCACCTTATGTGTCGCTTCTCAAAACTCCTTCTCCTTTTCTTGGCGGTCTCTTTTTCATCCTCCCTTGCCGGTGATTGGCCCTGGTGGCGGGGGCCTGACCGCAACGGCGTTGCCGAATCTGGCCAAACTCCGCCCACACAGTTCAGTGAGACTCAAAACGTAAAGTGGGCCGTGCCAGTTCCCGGAAGAGGTCACGGGTCCGCAACCGTCGTTGGAAGGCGGGTATTTCTGGCCATTGCCGAGCCTGGACCGCAAACCCAGTCTGTCCTTTGCCTCGACCGGGAAACGGGCAAGGAACTCTGGAAAACCCGGATTCATGAAGGTGGTTGGCCCACGAAATCGAACAAGAAAGGCAGCCAGGCCTCAACTTCACCCGCCTGCGACGGCAAACACGTGTTCATCAACTTCTGGAACGACGGAGCGGTTTACACCACGGCTCTTGGTCTGGACGGCAAACTGCTTTGGCAGACCAAGATCACCGACTACAAGATCCACCAGAGTTATGCTTCCTCCCCTGCCCTTTACGATGGGTCCGTCATCGTTTCCGCCGACAACAAACTGGGCGGCGCGATCTGCGCGTTGAAAAAATCCAATGGCGAAGTGATCTGGAAAGTCGACCGCCCCAAGATGCCCAATTATGCCTCGCCCATCCTGCTGGAGGCGGCGGGCAAAACCCAGTTGTTTTTTACCGGCTGCGAGCTCGTCACCAGCCTCGATCCCGAGACCGGCGAGAAAAACTGGGAAATCGAAGGCGCCACGACTGAGTGCGTCACCTCAACCGTCACGGACGGCGAACGCATCTTCACCAGCGGTGGTTATCCCAAAAACCACGTCGCTGCGGTTGCCGCCGACGGCTCCGGCAAAGTGATTTGGGAAAACAAAAACCGAGTCTATGTGCCCTCAATGCTTTTGAAAGATGGGTTTCTCTACGGGGTGATGGATGCCGGAATCGCCGTTTGCTGGAATTCCGCCACCGGAGAAGAAATCTGGAAGGGAAGGCTTGGCGGCACCTTCAGTTCTTCGCCCGTCTTGGTCGATGGACTCATTTATGCCGCGAACGAGTCCGGTGATGTGATCGTTTACAAAGCGGATCCAACCGAATTCGAGATCGTCGCCAAAAACAAGCTTGGGGATGAAATCTACTCCTCTCCGACCATCTGTGAGAGCGCCATTTTTCTCCGAATTGCACACTTTCAGGGCAACCATCGTCAAGAATCGCTGATCTGCCTGAAACAGGACTGAATTCGCCCGGCGAGGCGACTTCGGAATCACCAATCAAGGTCGCTGAAAAGAGGCCATTTTCCTGAACGAAAGGCTTCGGGAGCATCGTGTTGTAGTTTTCACGGTGTTGACCTTCCCGATGACCTCATCACAAATTCTTGTTTTCAGTCTCATATTGGGACTGCCTTCAGCCGCATCCACTAATGCCGAGGAGGGCGGTGTTGAAGTTGTCGGAGAAGCTGCGCTCAAGACTCTTTCCTTTGCGGAAATCAAGGCAGCAGGCGCCTTGCGCTCCAATTATCGGAATCAGGTGCCCGGAGAGTCAGGCCATCGCGCTCCCGAAGCGGATTTGGCGACCTTTCAATCTGAAATTGGACCGTTGCTGCAACATGCCTGTGTGCAGTGCCACGGACCAGACAAGCAAAAGGCGGATTTTCGGGTCGATACCTTGGACCCAAACTTGATTGAAGGCGAGGACGCAGACTGGTGGCTCGAGGTCGTTGATGTGCTGAGCAATGCCGAGATGCCGCCCGATGATGCAGACGTGGCTCTGGCAGATGCGGACCGGGCCGCAATCATTGATTGGTTGTCTTCGGAAATCCAGGTGGCTTCGCATGTCCGCCGCAGTGAAGAGGGACACTCCTCATTCCGGAGAATGACACGTTACGAATACCGCTATGCGCTTCAGGACCTGCTCGGTTTGCCATTCGATTTTGCCAAAGACCTGCCGCCCGAGACGGAGTCAGAGGACGGATTTCAAAACAGCTCCGAAATGCTGCAAATGACTTCGATTCAGTTTGAGATGTATCGTGATTTGGGGAGAAAAGCGCTGAAAAAGGCGACCGTATCGGGGCCTCAGCCACAGCCGCTGTATTATGGAATCACGATGGAAGCAGCTGCGGCTCGCGGCTGGAAAAGTCATGACGCGAACCTTGAGAAAATCCGCAAGAGACACCGAAACGATCCTGAGACTGCCGAA
>JBCDHN010000738.1:0-2473 GCA_038749915.1 Verrucomicrobiota bacterium
GCGTATGCGCTTCAGCGAAGATCTGTTTCGCTTGCTCAACGAACTCCGGAAACTGGTCAGCGAGATTCACTTGTTCGGTTGAGCTGGCTTCCAGGTCGTAGAGCTCGATCGGGGCATCTGGATTTTTACCCATGTTGTTCTGGACCGCTTTCCACTTGCCAAATCGCGCTGCTTTCCGACCGCCACGTTCATAGAATTCCCAATACAAGTAAGCGTGTTCCAACTGCTTGCCTTTTCCGAGCAAGGTGGGAACCATGGAGATTCCGTCGAGGTTGGCCGGGATGTCGGCACCGCCCAACTCAGAGAAGGTCGGCAGCATGTCCCAATGAGCAGAAATCAGATCGCTCTCGGAACCAGCAGCAATTTTGCCTGGCCAGCGGGCAAGGAGCGGAACGCGAATCCCACCTTCGTAGAGATCGCGCTTATAACCTTTAAGGGGACCGTTGCTGTCCCAGAAATCCGGATCATGACCGCCTTCTTTGTGCGGACCATTGTCGCTGCTGAACAGAATCAGGGTATTCTCGTCGATTCCCAGCTCATCGAGTAGGGCGAGCAATTGACCGATGCCGTCGTCCATCTTCGTCATCATCGCGGGAAAGTTTGCGACCGGGTTCTTCACGACTGAACCGCCATACTTTCCGGTCTTCTCGTTAAACTGCGGAAACTTCTCGCGCCAGGGCTTGGCGTAGTCTTCCGGAACCTGCATCGCAGCATGCGGAATCGTGATGGGAAGGTAGATGAAGAACGGGTTCTTCGCGTTGTTGCGAACGAAGCCGAGCGCTTCCTCCATGATCACGTCATGCGAGTAGACGTCGCGATCCGGAAACTCAACTTTCTCGTCATTCTTCCAGAGATGGGTTGGATAGAAGTTGTGGGCCTGGCGCTGGCAGTTGTAACCGTAGAACTGATCAAAGTGTTCGATCGGATCGCTGGGCGAACCTGGCGCTCCCAAACCCCATTTGCCGAAGGCTCCCGTAGTATAACCAGCTTTCTTGAGAAGACGGGGAATCGTCACGATGTTGCCGGGCATGGGTGCCTGGCCTTCCGGCTTCACTTCGCGATTGCCGCGAACAAACGCGTTGCCGGTATGAAGTCCGGTCATCAATACGCAACGCGTTGGCGCACAAACGGTGCTGCCGGCGTAGTGGTCGGTGAACTTCATCCCCTCGGTGGCGAGGCGATCGATGTTCGGGGTTTGAAACTTTTCCTGGCCGTAGCAGCTGAAGTCACCGTATCCCGCGTCATCGAGCAGGATGTAGATGATGTTGGGTTTGTCAGCGGCGAAGGCGGGAGTGCAAAGCGCCACGAGAACAGCAACCAAACGAAGGGGCGTCGTCATGGCTCTTCTTAGTGTGGAGTCTCCGAAATAGCTATACAAAATCAATGGATTAGAATTTTGGATGAATGCTCGCTGCGCTCGATAGTTTCAGATCGTGGCCTTCTTCCCCAATTTCAGCGTTGCTCGATCGGTCACTGAGCCGGCTCAGCTCTCTCCTCGCGCCTTAAACTTGGAAAAGAATCCTCCCAAATTTTGCATCCCTATTTCGGAGATTCCACACCGGCGACAGAGTTGAGCCGCTAGCAACTGTTTTTGCCGTTTTGCCGTGAATCAGGGGAATTTCAACGTCCGGCCCGCTCCGCGTCCGCCTTCTTCAATCCACTCGTGAGTGACATGACCGAAGATCGTTCCAAGATGACTCTTGTTGCTCACGTTGAACTCCACCATTTTGGCGTGGGTCGTGTCGGGATAGTGTTTGATCACGGATCGAGCGCTTTCTCCCGTTTTACCCTGGATCATTTTTTCCGTTTCCTTGAGCCGATTGTTGATGATCTGGCCCGCCTTGAAGGGGCTGTTTTCGAGGTTGGATTCGAGAAAGTAGAATCGAGCGACGACGGCACCGGTGGTATCGATCGTCAGTTCATAAACCCGTCCCCCTCCATCGACGAGATAGTCGTGCTGGCTGATTGAAACAATCCGCGAGTACGGCATGACGAATCGTCCGCCCTTGTAATCAATGCTGAGGAAGCCTCGCCATCCATCGGTGGTGGTATTCTCATCGCCCTGAGAATCCTGGGCTATGGAGGACGTAACGCCGAGGGTAAGGGCGAGGATGGCGGAAAGGATGGTGGTCGGGATTTGGTTTTTCATGGAACTACCTGAATAGACCGGAGTTTAACGAAAAAGTTTCGTATCTGTCAAAAGTTGTCGAGGAAGGATTCGTATTGACCAGGCTGATAACCTCGAAGATCGGGCAGATCAGGATTTTCAACCCGGGTCAGCTTCCAGGACCAAGGTTTGGCTCCTTCTTTTTTCCAGGTGAATACCCAGGGAGAATTCAGCCGGTTGGCTTCGCTCACGATCAGGGCGGCAACCGGCGAAGGGCCGCTTCCGGTCAAGCCCACGTTGGTCGTGACCGTCGCCTCAGCGTCCTTGATTTCGAGACGAAGCTCATCGGACTGGACGCCAATTACC
>JBCDHN010000739.1:0-2471 GCA_038749915.1 Verrucomicrobiota bacterium
ATACGCTGAGCATCTTTGAAAACCAATCCTCTGCGAAAGGTATCTGTGGCAGTCCAATCCGCAATCTCCTCGATCGTGAAACCGGCAGCTCGAAGGATCGACGAGTCCTGTTCGCTAGCATGGACGACAGCACTCGCTTCACCGTGAAAAATATCGAAGTCGTGACTGAAACGCGTCGAATCGTCCGACCAATTCAATACCACCCCGCCCGCAAAGTGACTCTCAGGCGAACGGTTCGCGGCGATTAAATCGAGGATCTCTTTTTGGATGTCGGTTAACGGCATGCCTGAACCTGTTTCCACAGTTGCTGAGCCTCAGCCCATTCTGCACGACCACCATACTCGCGAAGATGACGTATCACGATGTTCACATCGTCCCAGTTTTCGACAGTAGCATCTGCATGCCAAAACCAGAAGCACCTTGCAAACCGCAGATCAACCAAGCGCTGAGCTTCTACCAAGATCGACTCAGGTACTCGGCTCGTAAGAGAATTGGAATGCACTGGCGGCTTTCCCTTCACTTACTCACGCTACCATGGTTCCGCAAAATTGCGATCTATTGAATCCATCGGAAGGAGTATTTGGACAGACTTGGCTGGCCTTGAGCGGGAAACGGAACGCTGCGAAAATGTCAGCTTGCAAAAGTTTCAGCGAGCGATGTGTGTTCACCTTGTGCATCCTCATTCTCAAAAGACGACGACCACACCTTCTTTAGCGCTTCGCTGCTTCCTCGTGCTGGGGATGACTTTGCTACAGTTGTCTGCTCAGACCAATGCTCCCGGAAAATTTCGCGTTTGGCATAACAGTGAGGGAATGAAAATTGAAGCTCGCTTTCTGAAGATGGAAGGGAAGACGGTTGTTTTATCGGCCAAAGGCCGACAATACCGGTATCCAATCAACTCGTTGTCAGTCGATGACCAAATCTATCTCAATGAGCTTCTCGCCAAGATGGTTGAAGACGCCAAGAAGAACGTGTCGCCGGAGAGGATTGCGGCGAGGGATTCGGCAAATCTGGAAACCATCTACGAAGCGATGAAGCTTCAGGATCTGGAACTCAGTAAAGAGGTGGTGACGGCTGGAGAGAAGGTCGAGCTGGACTATGCCTTTGTGAATACTTCGGGGCAGGATCTTGTTGTTCCCCTCAACTCCAATTATTCGAGGCCCTATCACCTGATTGGAACGGGGCAGGCCTGGATCGAACGAATGGGTTCTTCTGATCATATACCGGCCTTCTCCCGAAACATTGCTCGTCAAGGAAGGCGATATGCGGCTGGTGGAGCGATCATTCAGGCGCCGGAATCCATTGCGCCCGGGGGGAAGGTCGCGAGAAAGAAGACTGTGGATACGACAGGATACCCGGCTGGCACCTATACCATTTATATCGAATACAAAAAGCTTAGGACCGATTGGATTCTCGAAACCAAGAGCGCGGCATTTCGTGTGGAGTAAAGTGAAGCCTGGTATTGTATCCATTCTTTGTTGCTGCTTGCCGATGATGCTGATCAGGGTCGGCGCGGAGGTTCCTGGCTGGTTCGCGAAACTCGACAAGAACGAGGACAGCCTTCTGAGTCAGGAAGAGGCGGGAAGATTTTTTGAGCCGATGGACGCGGACGGGGATGGTGTTGTCACAACTGCGGAAGGCTCCATCTACATGGCCAATCGCAATCTCGAAAGAGACCCGAAACCCGACAGCAGAGGGCGGGCGCGAAGCCTGAAGTTTGCCGACCTCGAAGGACGTGAGAAGACCGGAAAGGGACTTTGGGTGGTCTCGATTGGTCACAGTTGTGTGGTTTCCGCGATTCCCTCGACCATTCAGGTTTGCCAGGCCAACGGGTTTCCCGATCACACCCACGTGATGCAGTTTTTCGGTGGGGGCGGCGGGGCTCCCAAAGCGCAATGGGAGCGGACCGGCGATCAACAGGATGCCAAACCGTCGCTCGAGACCGGCAAGATCGACGTGATGACGTTCGGCCATCTCGTATCCGCCAGTGGAGAAGTCGTGGGTTGTGAGCTGGAGGATTATCAACGCTGGATGGAATTCGCGCTGCAGCACAATCCGGAGATCACCTTTTTGATTCAGGACTTGTGGCCTTGGATTGACGGCACGGACCGCAAAGCAGATTTCACGACCTTCAACCTTGGGGATTACGAGGCCTGGATGGAAAAGGTAACGCGGGAGCTGGGAATGCTTGTTGATCGCCTCAATCAACTCTATCCCGGGCGGGTTCGGGTTTTGCCGGTGGGGCCGGCGATGGTGGAGCTGGTCAAGATGACCCTTGCTGAAGAGCTTCCCGGCGTTGATGCGGTCCTCGTTCCGCCGCGCGATGATCGCGGTCGCGTGGGGCTTTATCGTGATATGATTCATCCGACGCCGGTCGCTGCCGCGATGCAGGGATATATATACTATTCAGTTCTGTATAACAGGAATCCGGTCGAAGTTGAATCCGGACTCCATCCCAACCCGGAACTGGA
>JBCDHN010000740.1:0-2471 GCA_038749915.1 Verrucomicrobiota bacterium
CTCGCATTTGGTCCTACCAGAATTCCGTTGGGATTGATCAGGAAGACGCGGCCATTTGCTTCAAGCAAGCCTTCGAGCGCAGAAGCATTGCTTCCCATAACCCGATTCAAGACGGCCGCCGAAGATCCAGGCTGCAGAAAATGAGTCGCCTCACTCAGGCCGATCGAAAAATCTCCCCATTCGATGATCGCCTTGTCCGATCCCTGAAGAATCTGGAGAGTGCTGCCAAAATCCTCGATCGTGACATCGCCATGCACAATGTTCGCGTCCTGGGGATTGGAAAGAAGATGCCCGGGCAACAACGCAACCGGCGCCAGAATGAAACGAAGGAAGAAGAATCGAAACTTCATGATGGTGACGGCTTACTGGTTGGGTGAGGCAGTCACGCTAACTTGCCCGTTACGAACTTTCGTGTAGGTCTTGCCTCCTTCGACCACGACCGCGTAGTAAGTTCCCCTCGCGGTTGCCACTCCATGCGGCGTCTCAATCTTGAAATCAATCTGTCGGTTTTTCGAGCTGTCGATCAGCGCGCCAACACTGCCGGACTTTAAATTCACGTTGACTTTGCTCTGCCCGGCAGCCCCGGAGTCCGTCATTGCCGCAATCACGACCGTTGAACCACCCGTGATTCGAATCGCGCTGGCATCGGTCATCATGATAACGACTCGGGCCCGTTCGGCTGTTGTGACCTGCGCGCCCACTTCAACCTTTGATCCTTTCTGCAGTTTCTGTGCCGGTCCTCCATCTTTGGGAGTCATGGTCACATTTCCTGCGATGAGCGTTACTTCCCCACTTTCAGCCGCGACGCCTGACAACGCGCTGTAAAGCAGGAACAGACAAGGGAGGGAGGTTCTTAAAATGTTCACTGTCTCGCTTTATATAGGCACTAAACCCTTCATTGTGACACTTCTTCGTAGGTCCGTAAAGAAAGGTTCCTGCTAGGCTATTGATCAATTTTGGCTAAAAAGGCATCAGCTGAGAATCCCAGAAACATGAATTCGTCGGTCTTTCCGGGAATCAGCGGGTCAGTCGCCTGGCCCATTCCCTCCTTGCATTTTTCCGAAACCATTTGGATTTCAGGCTTCAAGGCGGCTGCCTGCTCACCGAGAAGTTCAATCGTCCGACAGGCGTGCAGCGCAGACACAAGATCCTCAGAAAGAACCTCTTCCGCAAGAATCGTAAGCCCAATCTGAACATTCCCCAGCTCCACCAACGCACCTGCGGCCTCAATCCGCACCGCCGGCTCAGAATCACTTAGAGCCGCTCCCAACTGGTTTGCCGTATCCAATGCATGTCTGCCGAGCGCGCGAAGAGCGACTACGCCCCAATAGCGGACTGCCCCCACTTCGCTCTGCAACGCCGCCAAGGCGTCTTCCTTGCGCCCAATTCCTCCGCCGGCAATCTCGGCCGCTTCGCGGACCTGACTCAGCAAATCCGGATCTTCCAAGTCCAGGAGAGGCCCGTCTTTTGACATTCTCCAGGCGATTGACTCCGCGATGAAGCCAACATCACGAGTCTCAAGGCTCCAATAAAGTTGTTCGCTCCTCAATCGCTCAAGCTCGGCAGCGTGCTCCTCACTATCGGCCAAATTGTTCAGGCAGAGTGGATCTACTGTAGTGTCGTAGAGTTCCTCAACCGCTTTGGTCGGTCCCGCATAATCCCGCGCAGGGCCAGGCCTGAGCGAGCCAGCTTCTGCGAGTCGTGCTATTTCCTTGCGGATTTCCCCCTGCCCCGGCCAGGCGCAGGGTTGATTATAGCTGAGATGGGGCATGAAATTCCGGATGTAGAGCCATTTTTTGTCTCGGACACTCCGTGAGAGGTCAAAAGCTTCATCAACGCGATCTCTGGCTCCAAAAACGTAGCTCTTCGGCTCACCCGCAGCTTTGCCCAGAAACGGAACGCCTTTCATGTGGGCCGGGATTTCAATCTCCAGCAGACTCAAGATGGTTGGCGCGAAGTCCACAAAACTCACCAACCGATCAATCGTCTCGCCTGCTTCTGCCGGAGCCAGATGCTTCCACTTTTCCGGAAATCGAATGATCAACGGCACGTGCATCCCCGTGTCCTGAAGGTTGCGCTTGTGCCTAGGCATGCCACTTCCGTGATCACTGTAAAAGAAGACAATCGTGTTCTCAGCCAAACCGTCCTCCTCCAGTTGATCGAGAAGGTTGCCCACATTCTTGTCCATCGCCGTTACGCAGTCGTAAAAGCGAGCAACGGTTCTTCTGATTACCGGTGTGTCTGGATAATAAGGAGGGACCGGCGTATCGCCTGGATCATGGATCTGTTCCGGTGAGAGCTTGCTGGCCACTTCATATTCAAACTGCTCGTAGGGCCAAACCATGGTTCGGGACTGGTGGCTCGTCATGTCATTGAAAATATGAAAGAAGGGTTGATCGCCGTCTCTCCCCCGCCAGTGCGCCGTCTCACTAACCTCGTTCCAACTTTCCTCGATCAATCGACCGTGCTGC
>JBCDHN010000741.1:0-2470 GCA_038749915.1 Verrucomicrobiota bacterium
GGCTTCATCATCGTGGTCGGGTTGGTGGTCGATGACGCCATCGTCACGGCGGAAAACATTTATTCGAGGCTCAAGACCGGAATCGACCCGATCGAAGCATCCGTCCTCGGCACCAAAGAAGTCGCTGTTCCGGTTACCTTTGGAGTCATCACCACGATCGTTGCCTTCCTGCCGCTGCTCACCTTCCAAGGCCAATGGGGAACCTTTGCAAAGCAGATTCCTCCGGTAATCGCGCCCGTGCTTCTCTTTTCGTTGATCGAATCAAAACTGATCCTTCCCGCTCACCTCAAGCACCTCAAGACCGGACGAACCGATTTCAACTTCTTCACCCGTTTTCAAAAACGAATTGCTGACGGCCTCGAAACGTTTGTCGAAAAGGTCTATCAACCGTCACTCAGGCTCGCGATCGAACACCGCTACTCGGTCTGCGCCACATTTTTCGCGATGGCCCTCCTCATGGCCGGTTATTGCCAGGGCGGACGGCTCGGCTTTGTTTCCATGCCGTCGGTCGATCGGCTTCGAATCACAGCCTACATCGATCTTCCCAACGACACTCCCCTCGAACAAACCGATATCTATGTCCAGCGAATCGCCTCGAAGGTCGATCAACTCAGAGCTGAATTCATCGACAAAGGCAGCGGACGTTCCCTGATCACGAACCTTCATGAGCAAACTGGAGACTATGACCGTGGGAGCACCGTCCTGAAGGAAAACGAAGGCGAAATCGCCATCGAGATTTTACCGCCAAGCCAACGCAAGAGTCCTGGCCCTCGCAATAGCGTGATTGCCAAACGGTGGAAAGAGCTGGTTGGCGAACTTCCCGAAGCCCAATCGTTCCGAATTCGAGCTGAACAAAGCGGGCGCGGCCGGTCAGGCGAAAACCGTGACGAAGAACCGGTCGAGATCGAATTGCGCGGCCCGAACTCACCGGAGAAAGTCGAGACCGCCCACCAAATCAAAGACCTCCTCGAATCCTACGAAGGGATCAGCGACGCCTATACCAAGGTTCGGGGCGACGCTGATGAGTTGGAAATTTCGCTGAAGCCGAGAGCAGCCGAACTGAGGCTCACCCAGCAGTCTCTCGCCAATCAAATTCGGCAGGCGTTCTACGGTGAGTAGGCCCAACGCGTCCAACGTGGCTCCGAAGACGTCCGGGTCATGGTTCGCCTCACTCTCGAAGAACGGCAATCGCTCCATACCCTGGATACCCTCCGCATCCGTACTCCTGCCGGAGAAGACGTATCCATGGCCTCAGTCGCCGACGTTCGGCTCGTCAAAGTTCCCGGCCGGATCGAACGGGTGGATGGAGCTGAGGTGATCGAAATCAAAGCCCAACCGGTTGATGAGTCCACCGACATCATGGGGATCGCCGAGACTATCGAACCCGAAATCGAAGCAATCCTCCGTGAGAGAGAAAACCTTTCTTTCCGCTTTACCGGCTTCATCGCAGAAAACGAAGACTCAAAGCGGCGAACTCTGATTGGCGCCATCGCCCTGTTGCTGACCCTCTACGGATTGCTGGCCATTCCCTTCAAGTCGTTGACCCAACCCATCTTTGTCCTTCTGGCGGTCCCGTTTGGAATCGTGGGTGCGCTGCTCGGGCACATGATCATGGGAATCACCCCTTCGTATCTTAGTATTTTCGGCATGCTGGCCCTCGCTGGAGTCGTCGTCAACGACTCGCTCGTGCTGGTGGACTTCATCAACAAACGGCGCGCGGAGGGGATGGCTCTGAAGGAAGCAATCGTCATCGCCGGCTCCCGCCGCTTTCGCGCCATCATGCTCACTTCCATCACCACCTTTGCCGGCTTGATGCCCATTATGTTTGATCGCTCCATCCAGGGACAGTTCCTGATTCCCATGGCCGTCTCTCTCGGATACGGAATCCTCTTCGCAACCATCATCACCCTCTATCTCATTCCCAGCGCCTACCAAATAAGCTCGGATATCGGCAAGGGTCTCGCTTGGCTCAAGAATTGGTACCTCCGTCCCTTTCGCTCTGCCTAGTAGCCCAGGCCGGGCAGAAAATTGCCCCCTTTCTTCAAAGCTCTCGAATAAAGGGAAACCTCGGCAAGCCTAAGAGGGCTGTAGGCTCTGCGTCGCCATGAACTCAACTCATCCATTTCCCGATTTCAACTCCCCGTGTTTGGATACTTCCTGGACTCAACAAAGCGACGCAGCAGGGATTTTTTGCCCCCCACTGGAGGCAGGTTAAAGACCCAATCTTCCATTTCCGACGTCAAGCCCACGGCTTGGCCAGCGCGAAACACCAAACACCCTCCCCTCCCAACACTCTCCCACCAAAGAGCCCTGCCCCGAGAGGGAGCAATAGCTTCGCGCACCGAGCCAGCGCGTACGAACCCAGCCAACTCGGCCGGGCCTGCTCCCCATGGACCCGGACCCAAGCGACGGCAACGGCGGACATGAGAAACCGATCCACGCTGGTTTCCGCTCCCGCCGCGTTGCCCAC
>JBCDHN010000742.1:0-2469 GCA_038749915.1 Verrucomicrobiota bacterium
GTCTTCCTCTTTGGGCTGATAGGCTTCTGGATCACTCATGGTCGTTTCGTCGTTGGGGTTAGCCCAGGATCTTCTGCGCCATTGGCAGAAGCGTTTGAGCTCGACCATACCATTGCTCCAATTTCTCAATCCGCTGCTCGTAAAATTCGGAAGTATCTTCGCTTGCCGCTTCGCAGATGCGCTGCAGGCGGACGTCGCCGTTGTCCAGGTGCTCTTGAACCTGGCCGCGGAAGTCACCCGAAACCAGCTTTCTCAGTTCGGTCACCGCGGTGAAATGATCACATCGACTCCCTGGAACGTAAACCGACTGAATCGCCCCCATGGCCCTCAAAAGTCGAACGCCCTGGCTCCCCGATCCCTTGCTCATTTGCAGCTTGGTCACCAGATCATCGAGCGAGCGTGGCTCAGGGGAAATAAAGAGAAGACCGTAAATTTCAGCGACGGACTTGGGAAGCGCGAGCAACTTGGCGGCGTTGACAAACAGATCGATCACCTCGATTTCGACGGAAGATAATCCGCTTGAGGAAGCAGGAGAGATCTGGGGCTCGCTTACAGGTTGCACTTACTATAATTTCCATGAAAAAATATATTGTTCAAATTGAAATGAACACTTTTGCTAAGTGATCTTAAGTATCGGGAGCATTTTCTCAGGGTTTCAGCCCTAGTCGCGCCGTTCTAGACCTGCTTCGAACCTTGGATAAAGTGTCCAGGTCGTGTCCGAAGCTCGAAAAATCATCCACATCGACATGGACTGCTTTTATGCAGCCATTGAAATGCGTGAAGATCCGAGTTTGGCAGGAAAGCCGGTAGCGGTCGGCGGTCGTTCCTCCAACCGGGGCGTCTTGACGACAGCGAATTACGAGGCCCGAAAGTTCGGCTGCCGATCCGCCATGCCGACCTTCAAAGCGATGCGACTCTGTCCTCAGTTGATCGTTTTGCCGGTTCGTTTTGACCTTTATCGCGAGGAGTCGCGCCGAATTCGGCAAATTTTCGAGCAATTCACTCCAACGATCGAGCCTCTCTCGCTGGATGAAGCCTACCTTGACGTAACGCATCTGCATTCACGGGGCTCCAATGTCGCGGCTGAAATTCGGGCCCGGATTTTTGAGTCGACCCAATTGGCTGCGAGTGCCGGGATCGCACCGAACAAGTTTCTCGCGAAGATCGCCAGTGACTGGAACAAGCCGAATGGTCAGTTCGAGATTCGGGAGTCTGAGATTGACGAGTTCATGCAAGAGCTATCGGTTCGGGAAATCTGGGGCGTTGGGAAACGCACGGCCGAGAAGCTGGAGAGGTTGGGAGCGAAGACCTGTGGGGATTTGCAAAAATGGGAACTGTCCCGAATGACGCGCGACTTTGGGAAGTTTGGGGTCGAGCTTTACCAGCTCTGTCGCGGTGAAGATCATCGCCCCGTGCGCGTTGATCGAGAGCGCAAGAGTCTCAGCAACGAACGCACCTTCTCGCAGGATTTAACGACCTTGGAGGAATGTCGGGGCACGTTGGATCCACTCTTGTCGGAATTGGTCGAGGATTTGGAGAAAGCTGGTGATCTCCAAATCGCGAAGTCGTTCATCAAGCTGAAATTCAACGACTTCCAGACGACCACTGCCGAGTGCGCAGCCACGTCTGTCTTGCCAGAGATCTACGAAAATCTTCTCAGCGAGGGTTGGGAACGCCGGCGCGGACGCAACGTCCGATTGATTGGAGCCGGGGTGCGCTTTGCCGCATCCAGCGAAGGGAACGAGCAGTTGGAACTCGAAATCTGAGGGCTCAATCCTCGGTTTTCTCCGTGACCCATGGAGCCATGAAGAAGACGGCAGCCATCACGAAATAACCCCAGGCCCATTTCCAGCCCTGGGCCGCCATCAGCTTTCCGGACTCATCACGCTCAAATCCGGCTGAGAGTCGGCCGACAACGTCTCCAGGCGTGTATTGATGGGCGTGAATCAAGCCAATGGCAGCGAGAAATCCTCCGGCGAGGCACCAGGCTGCCGCGATCCGAAACTTCCTCTCGATAATCGCAACCGTCGTGGCGGCAAAGAGAATGCTCGTGTAAACAAAACCCTGATCGAGCGCAAAAATCCCCTCGGCAAAAACATTGCGGGTTTGGGCGAGGACCGTCGCGATTTCCGGATCGAAGGGCTTGTCCGGCATCCCATAGCCTCCCGCTCCGAGCCCGGCTTTCAGCATCAGAGCGGCAAATCCCCCCAACGCGGGCACGAATCCCATGACGACAGCGGGAGCATGTTCTCTGGGAACGGCTTGAAACGCGTGGGCGGCCATCACGACTCCGATCCAGATCAGAATCGCCATTCCAGCTTCAAGTGGAACGACGTAAACGATATAACTTAAGGTGCCCGTGAAACAGATGACGGAGAGTACCACGGCATTAAGCGTCGAATAGCCGGCCCGAGCCCCAAGCGACTTCCAGCCCGGATGACCGATGTAGATGGTGGTGGGAAACGGGCA
>JBCDHN010000743.1:0-2464 GCA_038749915.1 Verrucomicrobiota bacterium
TCAAAAATGAGCAATGCCTACACCCCACAGTAAATCGGAGATCCAATCACTTTTCCCAGACTTCGTAGATCAAGGTAGCCTCGCCAGATTTTGCTGAACCCGACGAATCGGCACCGCGAATTTCCATCTTATTCCATCTCAAAAGCCTGTAGTTAGACAACCTCGTAACCAATCAAAAACTAGCGGCGTCTTTGAGAACATGACTGCGAACTTTTACAAATTCTTCGCCTGCCTAATTTTTAGTACCTTTGGTTTCTCATTGAATGCTGCTGAACGAACGGCCCAGCAAATTGAGGCGAACGCGGACGATCTGATCAGACAACGCGTCACTCTGGACGTTGCATGGGTTAAGCACCTGCGTTATACCGGCAACCTCAATCAATATGCGGTTGTTGCAGCCTATACCTGGGATGAAAAGAGTGACCGGCTCGGTGGAGTTATCCCCGTTGTGGTTGATAGCAAGAGAGCAAAAAGTCTCCTTTCTCGCTACGAAGCCAAGCCCGATGGAATAATAACCCGGCATAGCGGCGTCGATCTCGATACGAAGCGACTCTCCGGCACGCTTCGCCGCGTCGGCGAAAATCGCGATCTTTACATCGATCTTACCAGCGGGTCCTCTAGCCCGATCGGGCTCAACCTTACAAGCGAGATCGACGCCAAACGAAGCGAAATTGGAGCCAAGATAACCGAGGCGATTCAGCAGAAGGTTGCGGAACTGAAGGAAGGGAATTAGAGGAAAACGGAGGGCGGGAGCTCTATTTCCTTCGATTCAAAGTCCTCAATCTCCTGGCAGTATCAGCCTTTCAGGGGGGCATCGCCTCGTCTACTGGACTTGGTTCTAAATTCAGGAAGCCTTTCCGCAGCAAACTCCCTACCCAAGAGCTGATCAAGAATCTAAGTTCGTATCTACCAAGACCGCAAGCTCGCGCAGGACGACCGGGAACATGGCGTAGTTGCGGCTTCCTCCGGCACGGAATTCCTCGAGGACGATCTTCCAGCGGTCCACGTAGTGGTTGCGGGGCTGGCCCCACTTGAGGACAGGGTCCTCAGCGCTTCCTTGGGGAAATTCCCGCAGAATGTTGATGGTCAGTTGGCGTTGCTGGATATGGAGCTCGTCGCGGAAGGATTCGCGGGCGCGAGCCTGCCAGTGATCTTCGACTCCGAGGTCCCGGATCCGATAGGAGAGCCAGTGGAGGTCGAGGAGGTCACTGGCCGAGTAATAGACGTGGGCTGCGTCATCGACCGGTTCTCCGGTTTGCTCTGCGGCAAAGATGACGCCGAAGGACGAGTAGAGGCCGCTCGAAGCGGAGATGGTTGAGGCGAGATCTTCGGGAACACCTGCCTCGGTGAACTGATGAAAGTTCTCCTCCCAATTCTTCAAAGCAGCATCGTGAAGCAAGCTGTGAATGGAATAGGCGATTTGTTGGACGCCGGGGCGAAACCGTTTTACGAGCGCAGGAAGATCAGCCAGATCTTCCCGGCAGTTGCGGACAAGCCAGCGACTTCCGCGCCGGACGAGACGCCCCAGTTCATACATCATTTGATGCTGAATTTTGGGATTAACCTGGAAATCGAGCGACTCAATTCGACCCCAAAGATCGTTGAGTGAGAAGATCTCCCGGGCGGCGGCATAGGCTTGAGTGATCTCCGCCGAAGTGGCGCCCGTCGATTCCTCCAGACGATAGGTGAAGCTTGGGCCCATCAAATTGACCATGTCATTAGCCCATTGAGTCGCGACGATCTCCCGGCGGAGCTGGTGCTGACCCAATTGCTCGCGAAATTGATCGACGAACTGGGCGGGGAACGCGTTTTCGGCGAGGCGCGACATGAACGGCTCGTCCGGAACGCCCGATTCAACCAATTCCTGTTTCAGCATCGATTTGTTATAGGCAATCAGGACGGAAAGTTCGGGACGGGTCAGGGCTTGCCCGCGGGAAACGCGCTCGGCGAGAGCTTCGTTGTCGGGAAGTCCCTCGAGCTTGCGATCGATCGCACTGTCGCGTTCCCAGTGCTCGAGCAGTCGGATGTATTCGACCGTGCGTTTGGCGGACTGGGCCTGGGCGATGCTGATGGCTCGGGTTTGGCGGTAGTTGTTGTGAAGGACGAGGGCTCCCACCGCATCGGTCATGCCGGAGAGAAGCTCGTTGCGATTCTCGCGGGTCATGGATCCTTCCGCGATCATGCGGTTGAGCGGAATCTTCAAATTGACTTCGTGATCGGAGCAATCGACACCCGCAGAGTTGTCGATGAAGTCCGTGTTGCAGGAGCCGCCGTGAAGACAGAATTCGACCCTCGCCAATTGGGTGAAACCCAAATTTCCGCCTTCGCCAATCACGCGACACTGCAACTCCCTGGCATCGACGCGTAGCGCATCGTTGTTTCGGTCACCGGCATCGTCGTGAGTTTCCTGGGATGCTTTGGCAAACGTCCCAATGCCTCCATTCCAGAGCAGATCGACCTTTGA
>JBCDHN010000744.1:0-2456 GCA_038749915.1 Verrucomicrobiota bacterium
AATTGGGGATGCGGTGCTTTCTCCCGCAGGAACCGCGACTTGAGGCTTTGTGAGGAAACTCATCGCCGCCTCAAGTCATCGCTCCCTGTCGGAAAAAATCACTCGCAGGCCGACTCACCCTGTTTTTCGAACGCACCCTAGCCAACCCAGTGAAATTCGACCGGAATTTCGATCTCGTGGAGCAGGCTCTGATGGACGGGACAAGTCAGCGCGGCTTTTTCGAGCGCTTTGGCCTTGGGATGATCGGCCGGAAGCGGCATTTCAATTTCAACCTCAAGGCGGGCAATCCGGCGAGGAGGATCCGTTTTCATGATCTTGCGGACCTTCGCTGTCATCCCCTTCAAATCGATCTCTTGCTGTTGCGCATAAATCCCCATGACGGTCTGCATGCAGGAGCCGAGCGCAGTGGCAACCAGATCGGTCGGCGAAAAGCTTTCCCCTTTGCCATGATTATCGACCGGCGCATCGGTGAACACCTTCTCGCCCGATGGACCGTGAGTTGCCGACGTGCGCAAATTACCCTCGTATGAAAATTGAATCTCTACCATGGACGCAGATTAGACTGACCGGCGGAAGTCCGGTCAACTCGCATTTCGAAAATTACGCAACGCGCTAGTGTCATCCCAAGCTTGTCGAAGGATCTCTCAATGCTTCTTAAGCGGCTCGAATCGGCGTTCCAAGCGGGCGGCTGTTTGGGGAACTTGCAGCGTTCCATGAGGATCGGGAAGATCCTTCGACAGGTTCAGGATGACAAAAAAGAACCGGCCTATCTATCTATCTATCCGCGAAGCAACTCCTGGGCGATGGTCCTTGCGCCGTCCTGCGGCACAAAGTTCACGGCTCGCTCCTCAAACGGCAGATGAGCGAGGCGTTCGAAATGCTCGTTGATCTTGGTGACGATCGCCTTGGGCGACCGCGAGAAATCTCCCAACCCGTTTTCCTGGACGAAGCGCACGTTCGGATATTCCTGGCCGGGCACGAAGTCGTAAAGCAGGACGTAAGCCCCGACGGTCAGGGCTTCCATCAGAACGGTCGGGCTGGCCTTGATCAGCGCCATGTCACTGGCCGCGAGCATCTCGGGCAGATTCGAGACAAAGCCGTGAAGATGAATGTTCGCCCCAAAATTCTGAGCTTCCAGTTTGCGTTTGAGCTCCTCGTTCTTGCCGCAGACCAAATGAACATCGATGGAATTGGAAACTTTCGCGAGGGCCGGGGCAATGCGCTGAATCCCCATTCCGTCTGCCCCACCTACACAGATGACGGAAGGCCGTTCAAAGCCCAGCTCGTTGCGAAGCTGATTCCTGCGCGTGCGCAGCTCGAAAAGCCGGGAGGCAAGCGGAAGACCGGTGAGCTGAATCTTTTCCCGAGGAATCTTTTGCTTCAGGGCCCGCCTCTTCATCGCTTCGGTCGGCACATAGTAGCGATCAGCTCCATGGGCAAACCAACTGGCGTGGCCATACACCAAATCCGTAACCACCGTGGCAATCCGGGGCCGGTTGGCCATCGCCTGCACCGTCTTGTAGGTCGCGTAGGTGAGGCAGGGATGGAGAACCACCACCAGGTCCGGGTCACCTTCGGAAATGGCGCGGCCAAGGGCTTGTTTGCTGATCCGCTGCCAAGGATAGATAAGCGTATTGGAAAGACGCCGACCGTTCGTTAGATAGAAGGTGGTTCGCCACAGGTTTCGCTTCTCGCTCCAGCGGGTATATAACTCCGGCATCCGGTAGATCGGAAACCGTCCGGTCTCTCGTAAACCATCCACAATGTCGACGTGAAGGTCTGCATCGGTTTCGATCAACGCATCACGCAGCGCTGTGGCGCATGCCCGGTGTCCACCGCCGGTGTCAGAAATGAGTAGTCTGACTTTTTGGATCTTCCTGGCGCGATCTGGATCGCGTTTCGAATCCCCAAACCACCTTGGCCGTTGAAGTCGGATCATTTGGGAGCAAAAAGTGCCCACAAGCTCCGCTGATGTCACGAGGTTTTTTGTTGGGTTAGGCTTCCTGATGCCTAGGTTTCCCGTGAATTCCGGGGAAACTGACGAAAATGTCACTAAACCGGATGAATCCTGACGTTTCGAATGCGAGATTCCCCAAAAATCGATCGTATTTTCACGATTCTTCGCCAGTTTACCACGGTTCCCCCTGATACTGATACTCTAGATACATGAATTCCTCTGTTTCCGCTCGGCTCAACGCCGATCTGCTGGACGAAAAATATGCTCGTTGGAAGAACGACCCACGCTCAGTCGAAGCCGATTGGTCAGCCTTTTTCGAAGGTTTCGAACTTGGGACGACCCAGCAAAAACTCGGGAAAAAAGGGGATGCGAAAAAGACCGCTGCCGGACCTGCCGATGAGCTGCAGTTGGCACGCCGCGCGTTGGTCGTCAGCATGATCTATAACTACCGGCTGCTGGGGCACACTCAGGCATGGCTGGATCCCCTAAGCACCAGCGC
>JBCDHN010000745.1:0-2448 GCA_038749915.1 Verrucomicrobiota bacterium
GGTTGGGAAAATTGGAGAATTATCGCCTAAAGTCAGCGAATTGCGGAAAGTTGTCCCCAGAGAAACCGAACCCCATGGCTGGGTTTGGTTGTTTGAGGGCGAGTAGTGTCTTTTCTTCTATTTGCTGATATAGGCAGGATACTTCAAGAACAACAAATCAAGCTCCGCGCAGGATTCCCGTTGCAGGCATTTCAGTATCAATAGGAAAGTCCCGGAGATGCTATTCTGAACGTCGCCACCGCCAGAGGACTATTTGAGAGTTGGATATTGAAGTATCTTCAAATTGTTGGGGCAATTTTGGCGAAACCGGGAGTAATTGCGTAATGAAACCCCATCTTCTGCCTGTTCTCGTACTTTCCCTCTTGCTGTCCATCATCTCGGGAAGGGGGAACGAGGCAAAGCCCAACATCATCTTCATCCTCATTGATGATCAGGGTTACTATGATCTGGGTTGTTACGGGGCCACGGAAATCGAGACCCCGCGGATCGACGCGATGGCGAACGAAGGGATGCGCTTCACCGACTATTACGCGGCCGCTCCGATCTGCAGTCCTTCGCGGGCTGGCCTCCTGACAGGATGCTATCCGCGACGGGTCGGGAATCACGTTTGGGTGCATCGCGCCGACTCGCGAACGGGCCTCCATCCTGACGAGCTGACCATCGCCGAGTTGTTGAAAGGCAACGGTTACGCCACGGCTTGCATCGGCAAGTGGCACCTTGGTTTTCACGAGCCCTTTCTTCCCAAAAATCAGGGCTTCGATCATTACTTCGGCCTGCTCCACAATCTCGATCCCGTGGAGGTGGTTTACTTTGGTGAAGAAGGCGTGCCCCTGATGCGGAACGACGAAATGGTGAAGCGTCCGGCCGACCCTGCCGAACTCACTAAAGTCTACACCGACGAGGCGATCCAATTCATCGAACAAAACAAGGATGGACCATTCTTCATCTATCTTCCCCACACCATGCTCCACACCCCACTTGGAGCGACGGAAGAGTTCCAGGGCAGCTCAAACTGGGGGGATTATGGAGACGCGATTCAGGAACTCGACCATAACGTTGGTCGGATTTTTGATGCATTGAAAGAAAAGGGCATCGAGGACAACACGATGGTTATTTACGCCTCGGACAACGGTCGGGGACCGGGACGAACGCCAGAACAGAAAATTCGTGGACGCAAGCTCTCCACCTACGAAGGCGGAATCCGCGTTCCGGCAATCGCGTGGGGACCGGGTTTGGGGCTGCAGGAAGGAGTGGTGACACGTGCCCTCGTGCATGCCATGGATTGGTATCCGACACTTGCCTCCTTCGCCGGGGTCAAGGTTCCCGATGATCGAATCATCGACGGCCGTGACATCAGCCCAATGTTAAAGGGAGAAACCGGGATCGTGCCTCACACCGGTTTAAAGCTGTCGCTCAACTCCGGTATCCAAATGCGGCGCCCGTGGAACCCCGATGGCGAGTGGGCGGACCTGATTCATCGCAACGAATACATCAATGCGTTCTTTTATCACGGAAGTCACGGCGCTCTCTCCGCCGTTCGCTGGCGCAACTGGAAGCTCTATCTCAACCCCAGCCTCGAACTGTATGACCTCGCGAAGGATCCCGGGGAATCGCAAATGGTGCGCAATGGAGAGATCCTCCGCAAGCTTCGCGGGATGACTGTGCTGTTTCAGGAGGAAATGCGGCGTGATGCACGTCCTGCCGGAGAAGTTGCCCCAATGACGCGCGCCGACGGACGAACTGTGATCCCCAAGATGACGCAAGATCGTCTGGGTTCAAAACTCAACGTGACCTACGCCCGCTATGGCGAACGCACTCTCGAAATGGACATCTACCGGCCCAAGGACGCGTGGGGAAAACTCCCCGCCATCGTCTGCATCCACGGTGGAGGTTGGGCCAAAGGAACGAGGGCAAGCCACGCAAACGTCGCGCAAGCCCTCGCCGCACGCGGCTATGTCGCCGCCACCATATCCTATCGGCTGAGCGGCGAAGCCCCCTTCCCGGCCCAGATCCAGGATTGTAAAGCTGCAGTTCGCTTTCTCCGCGCCAACGCCAAAAACTACGGGATCGACTCCGACCAAATCGGCGCAATCGGACTTTCGGCGGGCGGTCATCTCACCGCATTACTCGCTGCCGCAGGTGAAGCCAAAGAACTTGAAGGTGAAGGCGGAAACGCCGGATTCAGCAGCACGATTCAAGCCGCCGTTCCGATGGGAGCACAGACCGACTTTCTGTCGGAACGGACCAAGGAAGTTTCTCGAACCCGGGAGATCTGGCAACAGTTCCTCGGCGGTTCTCAGGAAGAAAAACCAGAGACCTACCGCCTCGCCTCACCGCTCGAGCACCTTGATGAAAATGATCCACCGATCTGGTTGATCACGGGCGAGAACGACGATCCCAGCACCCACGCCGATCAATTTCGTGAACAACTGGCAAAGCTCGGCATCA
>JBCDHN010000746.1:0-2445 GCA_038749915.1 Verrucomicrobiota bacterium
GCCACTGCTCGCTGACGCTCAGCGCCGACGGCACTGTGCTGATTTCAGCACGTCGTTTACGTTTTATGGCTGCAGCTATTACTGCGCACAGTGTTATGCCGTCTGCACCACAAAACTCACCTGTGCTGCAACCAGTCAACACTTTGCCCTACTCACGCCTGCAAGCAAGACACCGGCAAAAAGGAAAGCGCCATGAAAATGACCCTGATGCGAATCCGGCACGCCCTGCTGGGGTGCATCCAATCCAAACTCGAGGCAACCACGCCATGAAACCAGATTCTTCTTCATTTGATCAAGACCAGCTTTTGGCATGGATCGCAGACGTGCTCGACGGCACCCTGGAACAGGAAGAGCGGGATGCCATGAATGCCCTGCTTCGGGAGCATGCCGAGGCCCGTGGGCTTTATCGCGAACACATGGAATTGCATGCGCGGCTCCATCTCGACTACGCCGGTGGATCGACCCAGACCAGAATGCCTGGCTTGGCGAGTATGCCGGGTAACGAATCCCCGACCAACGTGATTGGCAAGATCGCAGAGCTGCCCAAGTGGTGGCTTGGTATTGCCGCGGCGTTGGTCGCCGCCCTCCTCTTCAACGGTCTGATTCTGGGCCTGCGCAGCGGAGGGGAACAGATCGTCGATGCTTCCAATCCAGTCGATGGAGTCGCGGTATTGAGCCATGCGGTGGCTGCGGTTTGGGACGAGGACGGCGCTTCTCATCGTGAAGGTGATGCCCTTCCGAAAGGACAGTTCGAGCTGACGGCCGGTCTCGCTCAGATCGAGTTTTTCGGCGGAGCAACCGTGATTTTGGAAGGCCCGGCCGCCCTGGAGTTGATTTCGCCGAGGCGAGCCCGGTTTTTGCATGGACGACTAAGGGCTTCCGTGCCCGAACCAGCCCAAGGGTTCACGATCGAGGCACCGGACTTTGATGCCGTCGATTTGGGGACAGAATTTGCCATGAGTCTGGATGCCGACGGTCGCAGCGAGCTTCACGTCGTTGATGGAGAAGTGGCGCTCCATCAAAAATCCGGTTCCCATCTTCAGACACTAACGACAGGACTCGGAATTCGCAGTAGTGGTATGAACGAAATCGAGTCGATCGCGGAAAACGGGGGCGGGTTTGTGAATCGGGAACAAATGGCAAGGCTGACGAATGAGGGATGGCGTGAGCGAGCCAGCACCTGGCAGGAATCTCAAGCACGATGGAAAGAGGACCCGGACACGGTGGTGTATTTTGATTTTGAAGATCACCAGCCGTGGGATCGACAGTTGCGCAATGCGAAGAAGGACGCTCCGGGAGGTGCGGTGGTTGGAGCGCAATGGACCCAGGGTCGTTGGCCGGGCAAGGGATCTCTCGAGTTCAAGCGCATCAATGATCGGGTTCGCCTGCAAATTCCGGGCGAGTTCGATTCGCTCACCTTCTCATCCTGGGTCCGCATCGAAGGTTTTGATCGCTGGCTCAGTTCCCTCATCCTGACCGACGGTTGGGGACTTGGAGAGCCGCATTGGCAGATCAGTGACAAGGGTGAGTTGATCCTTGGAATTGGCGGCCTTGGCAACAGTTTTTCGCCCCCGGTGATCGGGCCTGAGTCGCTGGGGCGCTGGCTTCATCTCGCAACGGTCTTCGATCATCGCACCGCGAAGGTGACTCACTTTGTCGATGGCCAGTTGGTTGCGGAAACATCCTACCCTAAGTCCATCCCGCTTCGCATCGGCACTGCGGAAATTGGAAACTGGCGCTCGGAAGATAGAATGGACAGCAACGCCATCCGAAGCCTGAACGGACGCATGGATGAATTCCTCATTTTGCAACGAGCTCTCAGCCCCTCCGAAATCCGTCAACTCTACACGAACGGAAGCCCAAATCTTTAAATCGATGAACGCCCGCTTTACTCCTCTTCTCTTTGCTCTCCTCCTTCCTTCGCTTTGTCGAGCGGAAACGGTTCCGCAAAGCCATTCCGAACAGATGAAAGCCGGACTGGAATTGTTTTCCCGGACGATTCGGCCAGCTTTGAATGATCATTGTGTGCAGTGTCATGGTGGCGAAAAAATCCGCGGGGGACTCGATCTCGCCACCCGTGAAGCGATGCTGGAGGGCGGAGAATCCGGCATGACCGTTGATCTCGCCACACCAGACGAAAGTCTGATGATGATTCTCCTTCGTCATGAGGAAGAGCCTACCATGCCTCCCAAAAAGCCGAAGCTTGATGACGCGTTGCTCGATGATTTTGAGCGTTGGATCAAACTTGGGGCTCCTTTCGACAAGCCGCTGATTGAAGGCGCGGGCGCCTCGGAAGCACTTGTCGTGAACGACAACGATCGAGACTTCTGGTCGTTCCGCCCTCTGAGCGAAGAGGCCCCTCCGGAAAGCTCGGATCCCTGGGTCCTGAACGAAATCGATCAGTTTGTTCTCGCGAAACAGCAAGAGGTCGACCTCACCCCAAAC
>JBCDHN010000747.1:0-2444 GCA_038749915.1 Verrucomicrobiota bacterium
AAGATCGATGCCTCTCCCCCTCCGCCGAAATTTGAGGATGGCAAGGGGCGGCAGCCAAAGCAGGAAGAACGCCGCAAGGAAGAGAATCAATAAGATCGGCTGGCGTCCGATCAACTCGCCTTCAGAAATGACGCGGCACTCAGGCTGACAGTGAACCCAGTTTCTGCCGACCAGGTGTCGACCGCCCTATCTCGTTCGCCGGGCGTCGGGAGGATGCTTTTTCGCGAGTTCGGCGAGAAAGGCGATGATATCCAGCTCTGAACGCTTTCCGAGGGCTTGCGCCATTTCCCGCATTTTTGCCCCATCGATATCCAGCTCATGGCCTCCGCGTTGTCCGGTCCGGAACTTCTCGAACTGCGCCTGCAAGTACCAGTTGCTCAAGCCCGTAAGTGGCGGGCTGCGAAAGACCTTTTCGCCATAGCCGTTGTAACGATGGCATGCTGCGCAGTTTTCCATGTAGATCCTTTCCCCGCTGACAACGTCTCCTTCTTCGTCAATTGGTTCGATTGGCTTCGCCGGTAACGCATTGACGTGGCGGGCAATCGTCGGAATCTGTTTTTCTTCCAGGGCCAGAGCCATCGCACGCATTTGAATTCCAAACGGATCCAGTGGGTCCGTCCCGCGCTTGCCTTCCCGGAATTTCTGCAGCTGAATCTCAACATACCAGTAAGGCAAGTGAGCGATTGAGGGGGCCATTTTGCTTTGATCGCCGTGGCCTTGTGGTCCATGACAAATGGAACAGGTTTTCTCAAACAGCACCTTGGCCTCCAGTTCATCTCCGTGAACCAAAGGGCCCAACAACAAGCAACAACTAGGGAGCAGAAGCCACAACTTCATGAGATTCGGCAGGTTCTTCAGAACTTCCCGGCAAGGAATCGGCCTCCGGAGCGATCTTTTCCGCGATCACTGCCGAGGCTCCTGATGTCTTTACCTTTTCCTTTTCAAATGCGGGCAGGGTGAAGCCAAAAGTCGCTCCATTCTTAAGGGAGGAGTCGACCCAGATGGAGCCATCATGACGGGCCACAATTCTCTTGCAGACGGAAAGTCCGATTCCAGTTCCCGGGAATGCCTCCCGCGAATGCAGGCGTTGGAAGATGAGGAATATGCGTTCCTGATGTTTGGGATCGATCCCAATCCCGTTATCTCTCACCGCAAACCGCCATCTCCCGTCGTGCTCTTTGACACCGACATGAACCTTGAGTGGTTCTTCGCTACGAAACTTGATCGAGTTGGAAATGAGATTCTGGAAGAGCTGGGTAATCTGCACCGTATCGCCGTAAACGACCGGGAGATCATCGTGCGTGATTTCAACCTCACCACTCTCCTCGATCGCCACCTCGAGATTCTTCATCGCATCGAGCAGCGCCTCATTGGTGTCAACGGCCTCAAACTTCTTATCCCGTGTTCCCACACGAGCGTAGAGCAGAAGTCCCCGAATGAGCGATCGCATGCGCTCTGAGCCCTCGATGATAAAGCCAATGTATTCGTCGGCCTCATCACTGACCTTGCCCTGAAATCTTCGCGAAAAGAGCTGAACGTAACTACTGACGGTCCGAATCGGCTCCTGCAGATCATGCGAGGCGATGTAAGCAAACTGTTCCAGTTCTTCATTGGAGCGCAGCAGTTCTTCCTCGGCCTTTTTGCGATTCGTAATGTCGGTAATTGAACCAGCCATCCTCGTCGGAATTCCGTTCTCATCCCTGACGGCCAATCCTCTTCCGCGGAACCATTTGAAGGTTCCGTCCGCACAACGCAGCCTGTATTCGACATCGTAAGCCTGGCCGGTTTCGAGATGATTTCTCAGGGCTTCCAGCGTCGAGGCTTTGTCCTGAGGATGAATCCGACTCTGCCAGTTGTCCCAATCATTGGAGAACTCGTCCGGCTCAAAGCCAAGCAGCTCTTTGTATCGCGGCGTAAAATAAGCCTGGCTCGTCTGCACATCGAGATCCCAAATTCCCTCATTACTTCCAGCAACGGCGAGCGCGAAGCGTTCCTCACTTTGCGCAAGAGCCGCATGGGCAGCCTTGCTTTCCGCAATCTGCGTTTCCAGATCACGGGTACGTTCGTCGGAAGTTTGAATCAAGATCGGCCAGCGAGCGAGAATCAACGAGACAATCACAGCGAAGCCAAGGGCGGCAGCAGGGGCGATCAAGGCCATTTTCTCGAGCCGGATTGCTTCGGCGAAGGCTTCCTCCTCGTCCAGCCTTACCAAGACAGCGAGATTGCCCTTGGGAACGTAGCGCGTCGCCACGAGGACTTTCTCCCCGGAAGGTCCGATCGCCTCCACGGTTTTGGTGGGCGAGTCGTGGACGGCCAGATACATGAGATCGCGATCCAGCCCATCATGAATGGCACTGGTGTGTTCGCTCGCTCCGGGCGGCCCCAGAGAGTGAAGATCACCAGCTTTAGTTGGGTGAGGGTGGGTGGGGTCTCCGGTGCCCGCG
>JBCDHN010000748.1:0-2444 GCA_038749915.1 Verrucomicrobiota bacterium
ACGTTGGTGACGATGTGCATGACGTGGCTGTAGCGCTCAATCGTCATGAAATCGCTAACCTTGACGCTGTGATACTCGGCGACGCGCCCGACGTCGTTGCGGGCGAGGTCGACGAGCATGATGTGCTCGGCACGTTCCTTGGGATCGTCGAGCAGATCCTGGGCGAGTGCTTCGTCTTCCTCCTCGGTCTTGCCGCGCCAACGGGTTCCGGCAATCGGACGAATGTCAATCCTACCGTCGATGCTGCGAACGTGAACTTCCGGAGAACTGCCGACGAGCGAGAAGCCGTGCTCGAGCTGGAGGCAGAACATGTAGGGGGAAGGGTTGATGTGGCGAAGGGCGCGGTAGAGATCGATGGGCGAGCCTCCGAATTTTACGGCGAAGCGTTGGGAGGGGACGACCTGGAAGATATCGCCGGCGTGGATGTATTCCTTGGCCTTCTCGACCATGCCTTCGTATTCCTCGCGGGTTGTGTTGGATTCGTAGCTTAGTTCGCCAGCTTCGCGAAACGTAGAGAGCGGCGAAAACTGGATCGGCCGACTGAGGTTGGCGACGAGCTGCTGGAGCTGGGCGCGGGCGTGCGAATAGGCGGTTTCGAGGTTGTCGTGTTCGTCGAGAAAAACGTTGGCGACGAGCTGAAGCTTGCGGAAACGATGGTCGAAAATCACGAGCGTGTCTGCCAACATGAAGACCATGTCGGGAAGTTCCAATTCGTCGTTGGGCGGATCGGGAACGGTAGGCTCGAAGAAGCGGACCATGTCGTAGGACAGGTATCCGACAGCACCGCCACTGAAGACGGGCAGGCCATCGACTTGAACCGGCTGGTAGTCCGCCATGAGCTTCTCCAATTCGGCGAGGGGTTCGGAATCCTGTCCGGCGGTGAAGGCGCGGGTCTCTCCGTTTTCCCGAACCTCGATTTCCCGACCCCAGGCGGTGAAGACCATCTTGGGGTTGTTGCCGAGGAAGGAGAAGCGTCCGATTTGATCGCTCTTCTCGGCTGATTCGAGGAGGAAGGAACACTTCCCGGGTTCGCTGAATTTCTGAAAGGCGGAGATGGGCGTCTCGTAGTCGGCGGTGAGTTCGGTGAACACCGGAACGAGGTTGCCTTTCTTGGCGAGTTCCTGAAATTGGTCAAAAGCTGGCTGGAGCGGAATCATGCGCGGATGAGGGCGTGGAAGGTAGGCTCTTCCTAGCTGAAACGCAACGGGGAGGAGTTTGGCGAATCAATAAAGCTGAGATCGCCATGAAGGTTGAAACTCGCGCTCTTAGGAGACCTTCTCGATCACGTTTCTGAGCTCGGTCAGGTGCAGCTCGAATCCTGGCAAATGCTTGCTCGTCACAGTTTCTTCATCCTCGGCGGAAAAGGACTGACTGGATTTAAGAGAGTTGTAGACAGTGACGGTCTGCTGTTCGGGACTGGCGATCCAGACTTCGTCGGTCTTGCGCTCGAAATACTCTTTCAACTTTTGGTTGATGTCGTTCCAGGTATTTGAGGGAGGAACGACTTCAATGATGAGTTCCGGGCCGACATCCACGACTTTTCCTTTCAAACCAACCTGCTGATAACGCTCGAAGCTGATCGCGATGACGTCTGCTCCGCGGGTGCTATTTTCCTTGGTGCGAATGCCGGCATCACCGTTGAGAACGATACCCCATTTTGTTTCGTCGGCCCAGTTCCCCAAAACGCGAGAAAGCCAACCAACCAAGCTGGCGTGAATGATGGTCGTCCAACTCATTGCTGGATATTTGATTTTGCCTTCCACCAACTCGGCCTTTCCTTCCAAACCCAAGCGCATGAATTCCTCAAACGTGTAGGAACGATCCTCCAGGTCGATCTGTTCGGGATGGGCGACTGACGGCATGGGATTTTAGGTTAGTCGGTGAATTGGTGATACTCAAGTCGGTTCAGTCGCGGCATCCAGCAGCCGAAACATTTGAAGAGAGAACGGGACTGGTTCGTCCGTCCATCAAGGGAAGCCTGGAACCCCGTTGCTCTGCTCAACAGAATCTTGATTGCCTGCGGCAAAGTGTTGGATAAAGTCTTCTCTTCCCCTGAAACCGATTTTCCGTTAAGCTAACGGCCACTTGGAGCCTTGGCTCACGCTGCAATCTCAGACATGGACAACGAATTCTCCCAAATGACGACCGGTCAACCCCCAAGCCGCAACGCGGTTTTTTCGGTCGCCTTCACCCGGCTTCTCTTGATCAGCTGCGTCTTGCTGTTTGGCATCATTGTCGGCATGAAAGTCAGCGACTACTTCCACGGGCGATACTTCGAACGTCAGGAACGCGACATGCTGGCCGAGGCCCAATTGCAGGGGAGCGCCGCTCAGGGGAACTACAATGGGCAATTTGCCGCCGCTTCCTCCAGCCAAATTCCGATCGCACCGCCGGCGCAGGGTGGGACAGTTCAGCCCATCTCACCGGCAGTTACGCCAAACGCG
>JBCDHN010000749.1:0-2441 GCA_038749915.1 Verrucomicrobiota bacterium
ATGTGAATTCCCAATTCTGCCGCGAGCGGGAGCGCCTTTCGAATCTGCGTGATCGATCGCTCCCAAACTTGCTCATGATTCTCGGTCTCTGGATCGGTCACTTTTCCCGGGACGAGGAGAACGGACGATCCCCCGACGAGATGCGATTCCCGGATTGCAGTGAGCAGGCCTTCCAAACCTTCCTTCCTCGTTGCTTCTTCCGGCGCAGAGAGACGAGTTTTCCAATGGATGGAATTGACGACTCCGTGGATCGGGAAGTTCAGTTTCTCGCTTGCGGCGAGCGCCTCGTTTTTCTCCACACCACCCGGGCTGTTCAACTCCACCCCATCGAAACCCAGGTCCTGAAGGAGGCGGAATTTGTCCTCAACGGACACTACCTCTCGTATCATTCCAAACTTGATCGACTTGAGGATCCTCCCCTTCTTGGCGTCTTCATTATCTGCAGCAGCCACACTGTTCTGCGTGACCACGGAAGCGCCTGCCCAAGCGGTGCCGGAAACGAGGAACTGACGTCGGTGAAGATTCATGGCGTTATTTTGGTCCTGCGAGGATGGAATCCCCTCAAACTAAAGTATTATCGCCGTTTCCGAATGATTCTTGCGAAATTCCCTGACTCCTGCGAGAATGCCACCCCACTCGATTTACTAGAAAAACTATCCCATGTCTGAAGTTATCATCCGCAAACAAGTCAACCGTTTCATCCTCGGCGAAGCCTGGGCCTGCTTCTTCCTCCGCATGTTCGTCGGAATGCGCCTCATGTTCGCGGGATTGACGAAGTTCAAATGGTCCGGTCCCGACGGCGTTGAATACAAGTTCAACGAAGCCTCTCCCAGCATGGACAGCATTGGAGGCATGATGGGGAAAAACACGCTTCTCGGAGAATACCCCGCGCTTCTCGAAGCCTACACGGCCACTTTGCCTTGGATTTTGATTATCGTCGGCGCGTGGGTGATTTCCGGTTGGTTTACCCGCATCGCCCTGATCGGCGCTGGCGGCGTCTTTTTGAGCCTCGCCCTCGGGCTGATGATGCTTCCAGACGACGTGGAGACCGTTTACCGCGGAATCGAGCTTCTCTGCGTGGCCGGAGCGCTTTGCCTCGTGCGTTACAACATCCTCGCGATGGACAACCTCTGGGACATCATCGTCCGCAAGAAAGACGCGCCAGAAGTTCTTCCGGAAAAAGGAGAAACAGCCGTCGATGAGGCGTAAATACTACTAAAGCAGAATATACCGGGCGTTGAACCAAACGCCTGCTGTAGGAGTTTAAACTCGAAAAACCCAGTCCAATGGAAACCAATCAGTCAAACCAAGAAGAAAGTGGCGGTCTGAATCTGACACGCCGTAATTTTGTCCGTTCGACAACTGCCGCCGGCATTGGCATCGGCGCCATCGGCACGAGTAAAACTGCCCTTGGCCAAGAAGCCTCAAAGGGCAAAGACTTGCACATCGCGCTCATCGGATGCGGCGCTCAGGGGCAAGCGTTGCTGAACGCCTCGAAGTTTGTAGACGGCGTCAAGTTCAAGGCCGTCTGTGATATCTGGCAGCCGAACCTCAAACGGGTCGCCGGCCAGATCCGTGGCTACAAGATGGCTCCAGAAGGCGCACCAAATGGACTGCCAGGCATGTATGAAACGGCCGAGGAGCTCTTTGAAAAGGAGCCGACCATCGACGCCGTTTTCGTCGCCGTCCCGGACTTCGTCCACCACACCTACACCATCATGGGGCTAGAGGCAGGAAAGCCGGTCTACTGCGAGAAGATGATGTCCAACACCATCGAACGCGCTCGCCAAATGGTGCAAGCACAGCGCTCGACCGGCCAGCTTCTTCAAATCGGCCACCAGCGACGCAGTAATCCTCGCTACCTCCACGCGCGGGACACGTTGACCCATGACAATCAACTTCTCGGCTGGATCACCCACGCCTACGCGCAGTGGAACCGTGCGACGAAAAGTTCCAATCCACTCGAGTGGCCTGAGAAGTACGAGATCCCAGAGGACAAGCTTCGTGAATTCGGATTCAAGAACATGTTCGAGTTCCGAAATTGGAGAATGTTTGCCGAATACGGTGGCGGAGCCATCTCTGACCTTGGTGCGCACCAGATTGATCTTTTCAACTGGTTCTTTGGCGCGACTCCGAAGAGCGTGATCGCCTCCGGTGGTGTTGATTACCACCACAGCTACGAGCAGTTCGACAACGTCATGGCAATTTATGAGTATGACATTCCGAACGGAACCTTCAACACTGACGGGGTATCGAACGGCAGCGACACAGTCACTTCCCGCGCTTACTACCAGGTTCTCACCACAAACGGCTCTCAGGGATTCTACGAAAAATTCATGGGGCTGAACGGCACCATTTCCATCAATGAGACCGCGACCTTCAATCAGGTTTACCGCGACTCCAGCGCTCCGGATTGGGAGCCATACGGCCAAGAAGGACTC
>JBCDHN010000750.1:0-2438 GCA_038749915.1 Verrucomicrobiota bacterium
CAATCACATCACCGTCCTGGGTTTGGAGGGCGGTGAGCGCTGCAGGATATCGGTTGATGAACATGCTGGACAGCTCGGCTTCGCAAAGGAACTGCAGCTCGTTTTGATCGAGTCGGTCCGCGAACTCATGGAAATGGCAAGGCTCGTTGTCTTCCTCAAGATGTTCGTGTGCAATGTAGTAATCATCCGTTTGGTTGACCAGCGTTTGCTCATCCACCAGAAGTGCCGCATAACCCTGCATCGTAGATGGCACCGCTCCCGACAGTACTGGTAAAATCTGGCGGGCTATGTTGACCTTTTGTTGAGGATCCTCGACGTTCCTCGTTCGGTAAAGCATGAGTTCGCGAACCAATGTGCGCAAATTCCAGCCCGGGTAGCAGTTGTAGCTGACAAACGCGACCCCGTTGGGTGCCAGCTGGTTTTTGATCAATGAAAGCAGTTGCTGTTGCTCTTCATGGCTGATCCAGGAATAAACTCCATGCGCGATGATGTAATCATAGGGCTGCTCTGGAGCCGGCAACTCCGTGAAGTCGCCCTGTTGAAGTTCAATATTGGCGAGGCCTGCGCCGGTGATTACTTCCTGACCTTTCTCGATATGTGTTACGGAACGATCGACGCCCGAACAGTGGGCGTTGGGCAAGCTTGCTGCGATGGAAATCAGGTTGGCTCCATCGCCACATCCAATCTCGAGGATTCGCGAGCTTTCGACCGCTTGAGGACTGAGCCCGAAGATGGTGGCATGGGCTGCGAGCAACTCCGGATGCGAGTGTCGTCGGGGAAAACCTCGATAGGGAATTTGGTCGTAAGGATCGGGGGGTTCTTCGGGCATAACCCAAAACGAAACATAATCGGACGAAAGTGACAAACTTGAATGGTTGATGGATTCCGGGACAGAGCCATCAACTCACCAGCGATTTGCCGAAGCATAGAAGTCCGGACGCCAACCCCATTGTGGGGAGCGGATCATGTCCAGCGATTGTCTCATGTTCAGACCATTGCTCGCCCGAACTGACAATTGGCGCTGATGATTGTTCCACGCTTGAAGTTCCGGCTCGCTCGGGGCGTAATCGCTCTTTTGATGGGGAACCTTCTGGCCGACCAGCATGACGAGGTAGCCCTCCCAGGAGAATGGATCATTCATCCCCATTGCCCAGTTCGCCCAAAGCGTTGATGGACCACAGGCTTGATAGTAATCGACGATTTCTTCGGCTCCGGCCAGATCGATATCATTCCAGCAGTGCTTCCAGAATGCGTTGTCGATTCGGGTGTTATACTTGTAGTGCATCGCCAGAAACCGGCGGATCGCCTTCCAGGTTCGTTCGCAATACTTGTTGTAGTACGAGGTTGAGGTTTCGTTGTAGTCCAAACCCGAGTCTGCCAAGGTGTGCACGAGTTTTGCGGCGTGATCGCAGATCACGGCCAGAGCCGTGGCTTCGAGAGGTTCTACAAAACCGCTGGAGTTGCCGAGGGCGACGACGTTTTTGATCCAGCTGCGCTGATAGGCTCCCGAATCAAACTTGATGACGCGGGTATCTTTCACTTTCGGATTTTTTCTGCGGAACTCAGACTCCGCTTCGTCATCGCTGATAAAGGCGGAGCTGTATACGTAGCCACGATTGATGATTTCATCGTGCTCGATCTGCCACGCCCAACCGGCTTCCATGGTTTCGGCCGTCGTAAAGGGAAGCAATGGCTCTTCCTCGCGGCTCCAGCCTCCGGCAACGGCGCGATTGCAGGGTAGGCTGGACTCATAATTGTCGAATGGCTCCTTGAAAGTCTGGCCAAGGAACTCGGATCGGAATCCCGAACAGTCGATGTAGAGATCCGCATCAATGGTTTCGCCGTCCGCCAATGTGAGGGATTTGATCCCATCGTCATCCTGCTGAACTTCTTCGACGAGGTTATCGACGATCTTGACCCCTATGGTTTGGGCATGCTGTTCGAGATAATTGACAAATGACTCGTTCTCCAAGTGGTAAGCCACATTGGTATGAACCGCCGGGCCACCGTCTTGCTGGCGCTCGAAGGCCATGTCTTGGGCCGCCAGCGCTCCGGAGACGTCCCCAAAGTCAAAGTTGTCGAAGCAGTAGAAGCCGTTGGGCCGGGGCATGTCCGGAAGGAAACCGTCGAGTTGGGAGGTGAAGGTGTAGTGGAAGCGCTGCCTCGGTCCCCAAAGAAAGCGAATTCCGAGCTTGTAGGTCGGTTTCACTGTCTGATGGAAGTGGCCGGGATCGATCCCAAGGTAACCGTGCAAAAAGATGGGCATGGTCAGGGTTGAGCCTTCTCCGACGCCGATGATCGGAATCTTGGAGGAATGCAACACGGTGACATCCAGGACCGGCATGCGGGCTTTGAGCGTTATGGCAGCGAGAAAACCGGCACTTCCGCCGCCCAACACCAAAACTCTTCTAATTCGATGGGGAGTTTGGGTGGAGGGC
>JBCDHN010000751.1:0-2438 GCA_038749915.1 Verrucomicrobiota bacterium
ACCAGACGATGTTGGCAATGTTGCGGCTGAAATACGGATTGTCCGGAGCGGTCATCCAGTCTGCCATGATCTCGCGGCGATCCTTGCCTTTCAGGGCATCGTCAGTGAGCGCTGAGCCTCCCAGGAATTGCGGTTTGACGGAGCGATTTCCGACCGGGTGTCTCGCATCACCACTCCCACGGTTGTAAATGATCTGCTCGCGAGGATCCTCGGTCCCTTTCCGGCCAATTTGGGTGAAGAAAGAAGCCCAACCGTAGTAGTCGTCCATCGTCCAGCGGTCAAACGGGTGATTGTGGCACTGGGCACATTGCAGTCGGAAGCCCATGAATACCTGAGCAACGTTTTCCGCCACCTTGAGCTGGTCGCGTTCGGTATTGTAGTAGTTGGTTGGTGGGTTCTCGAACGTTCCACCAGTTGAGGCGAGCAGGTCCTGCACGATCTCATCCATGGGAACATTGTCGGCGATTTTCTCCTGGAGCCAGTTGAAGTAGAGAAGTGCGGCTTTGTAGCTCAGGCCCTGGTTGACGTTGCCACTGGAGCGGATTTGAAGGAGCTCGGCCCACTTCATCACCCACATCTCGGTGAACTCCTTGCGATCGAGCAGTTGGTCGACCAGCTTTTCGCGTTTTTTGGGATCCTTACTGGCAAGAAACGAGTCAAAGTCATCACGCTCAGGGAGTTGGCCAAGAACGTCGATAAAGACACGGCGGAGAAACTCATCGTCGGAACAGATCTCCGAAGGAACCATCCGCAGCTTGTGGAGCTTTTCGTGAACCAGCTCATCGATGTAGTTGTTGGATGGAACGGTCGGGCGCTTGTATTCCAAGCCTTCAGGAATGACGATCACCTGACTGCCGACCGTGAAGGTATCATAGCGGGCCATGACGAACGCTTCTCCGCGCTTCCCAGCGGTGATAAGACCGTCCTTGGACACTGCTGCCGTTGGCTCATTGTTAGTGATGAACACTGACAAATGGGTGACGTCCCGGTCAGTTCCGTCGGAATATTTCGCGCGGACCGTGATTTGATGATTGGTGCCGTCACCCTCCAACAGCAACTGGTGGGGCATCACCTCGATATCAACCACCTCCGGAATATCTGCCACGTCCTTGTTGGCTCCTGCTGCCAGCCAGTCAACCATGGTCTTGTAGCTCTCGCTGCCCTTCTCAAAGAGCTTACCGCCAGTGTGAGGGACGGATTCAATCGACTTCTCGACGAGCAGGGACTCCTCGGGAATGGCCAGATTGATGCGGCGACCGTTCATTTCGCGCGTCACCCGGTGATAGTCGCCATCGGGATCATAGCCGAAGAGAGAAAGCATGAAGCCATCCTGGCCCCTCGCGGAACCGTGACATTCACCAGTGTTACAGTTTTCCCGCATGAACACGGGCATCACGTCCAGTTTGAAACTCGTCGGTTTGCGGGTTTCGGCTTCCGAAACCTTGAAAGGCACGCTCACTTCCACGCCTCCCACTGTTGCCTTCAGCTCGGTGGCGCCGTCTGCCTTCGGATAAAACGTGTTTTTCCGTTTCTCCGCGAGATCTGGTTTGCCCAGCACGAACTCGGTATTCGCGGTCACATCGTAGGTGGTGTCATCCTCATATTTCGCCACGACGACAACACTTTGGCGGTCTTTTCCGGTTTCAAGCGCAACGGCTTCAGGGTAAACCTTCACTTCTTTGATTTTTTTACCGCGATCTGGAAGCGGTTGTGGGCCCTTGAAATCGTCAGGATTCTTAGCGATCAACTGCGTGTTTTCCGGCCATGGGGCACCTGCTTTGATCCAATTTTCCAAGATCGCGATCTCTTTCTCGGACAGGGTGCCGCCTTTCGGAGGCATGACATCAACATCATCCTCGGGAAGTGTTATGCGCTCAATGATCGAGCTGAGCTCGGGCTTGCCCGGAACAATCGCTGCTCCGGTGTCCCCACCTTTCATGATCCACTCATGAGTGTCCATGCGGAGATCGCCTTTGATCTTGTCCGCTTGGTGGCACTCCACGCACTTGAATTCGAAAATCGGGGCGACGTCCCGATAGAAGTCAAAACCCGGGTTTTCCGCCGCAAACACGTTCGCAGCAAAAAACAGACTGAGCAGATGAAGTTTCTTCATAATGAGAGATTAACGCGATAGGCAACAACGGCGCCCTGCTTCAGAACAAGGCAAAGCAGCTCTGTTCAAAAATTTTTCGGACAAAGCTCCAAGGCTAACACGCCTCTTGGGCGGCTAGTCTTGCGCCATTTTTCGGCGATCGGCCGATTTAAGCGAAGTGACGTTTCCGGAAGGTCTCGGGAGACCCTCTTTAAGGGACCCGAAATTGAACAGTTTGCCCCGGGCTGTTGGGATCAGGAATCTCCACCGGGGTTCCTGATCCAATCCCGCGAACATCGATTTCCCCGCGGTAGGAATTGCCGCGAGGGAGGGTCACATAGCCGTC
>JBCDHN010000752.1:0-2435 GCA_038749915.1 Verrucomicrobiota bacterium
CCGGGAATGACCACATCGTTCTTCGCGAAGCGTTGGTGAAAACGTTCCGGATCATCAAAGACGAGGCCCGCTCTGACTCGGTCAGCCTCGGTGCTGTGGCAATCCGCGCATTTATCCATGAAGATCGGCATGATGTCCTTCTCGTATTCCACCCCGCTCGAGGTGGCGGTGAGGATGGCAAATGGCAGAATCGGGAGAAGGAACTTCATGGTGGTCAGGCGCGAATCTTATCGACGGATCGCGCCTTTCGGTCGGAAGGTCCGAGTTTACGCGGTGCTTTCATCGCGGTCAGAATCGTATTGTAAACGTCCAGGCCTTCCGCACCAACATCGAGGACTTCACCGGTTTTGAAGCGTCCGTTGGCCGAGGAAACCGCGTGAAAAATGCCGGAAAGCTCTCGTTTTGTGTCTGAATGCCGCCCGTCGCCGCTCTCGGTGGAAATCGTCAAAAGCGAGTTCTCCAGTATGGAGCGGCCATTGGCCTCCTGCGCCTCTTTGCCATCGAGCAGGCTGAGGAAGTAGGCGACTTCACGCATCTTCATATGGATGTGAGCCCGCATCTCCTTGTTCTCCTTCTTCTCATTGAACTTGTGCCAGTATTCGTGGCTGCAGCCTTTGGAGCCGGTTGCGTTCAAATGGTCCCGGTCGTTGAACTCGAAGCGCTTTTCACCGTTGTAGACGTAGTCGCCGGTGAGCCGGATGCGTTCGCCAGCGGCAAGGAAAGTGATCGCTCCGAAGCGGGCCCGATCCATTTGCAACGCCAGCGCGTAGAGCTCGGCCATGAGGCGCCATTCGGTGGACAACTCTTCGAGCGTGATGTCGATTCCTTCTCCGCCCGGATCCGCCTGGCCACCGTGTTTGAGTTGAGAGCGGGGTGGGATGTCGGGAGCGTTGGGATCTCGCTCGCGCATCTCATAGGCGCGCTGCTCATATTCGCGAATCTTTTCCAAGTGATCTGATATCCGGCCTTTGGAAGCGTTTCCAAGCGGCGAGTTGGCACCGGTGTAGAACTTGTATTGATCGACGACGGAATCCAAAACACTTCGCTTGAGCCGTTCTTTGCGCAGATTGGTGTCTTTTGGCATCGAGACCGTCCCAAACACGCGATCAAACAGGTCGCGGGGTTTTTCCTGAATCACGCCGGCGACGGTTCCATCCGCTTTGTAGCTGTGAACATAGCGGCTGACCCGGCTTCGGCGAAAAAACGTTCCTGCGATCAGGGTGGGAACCATTCCTGGCGGGAGCCCATCGGGATAAGCAGCTTCACGAACGACCTGATCGATTGAAGGACCCCCGGATTTTGCTTCCCCGTCCGGCGGCTCCGCGGTAAAGGCACCGGAGGCTCCGTCGAAGTGGGCGTTGATCCCTTTTTGATCGCAGCGCACCTGATCGACATTGCGAAGAACAAGGAGCTTGTCCCGCAGCGGCTTGAGAGGCTCGAGCACTCCTTCATAGCCTTCAACCTGCAGAGGCGACGGAATTCCGAGGCCAAAAAACACATTGAGTGCCCGGACCGGAACAGCGGCACTGCTGGCGGCGTGCATCTCTTCGAGAAGTGGGAGCCCAATTCCAATGGATCCGATCCCCTGCAAAAGAGTTCGGCGGCTGACTGGGGGATTTCTCATGGCAAAGCTAGATTTGGCGCATCGGGAGTCGATGCGTCAATCATTAAGAGAACCAGAATCCCGTCTGGCGTTCATTTTACCCGTAGTAAATCCGATCGATGATGAGCTTGATCACGCTTTGCGGAAGGTGGGCATGATACTCGAGTTCGTCCTCGCTGTAGTAGGGACGAGATTCGAAGAGTCGCTCTGCCAGTTTGGGACCGACTCCGGGCAGCTTCTGCAATTCCTCGATCGAAGCGTTATTGATATCGATCATCGTCGGCATTCCCGCATGAGGATCGTGATGTTCGTCGTGGTGATAGTCGTGGTCCCAATCATGGTGGGGATCATCATGATGATAATCGTGATGGTCGTCATGATAGGTGTCGTGATGCGGGTCCTCGTGCGATTCGAGAGCGTGAGTATCATCATCGGTGACGGTGGACTCATACTTCTCAATTTCGTCGGCAACCGCTGCCCGCTTCTCTTCCTCGGTCATCGAGTCAGCCGCGGCGAGTCGTTCCTGGCGTTCCTTTTCGCGTTGTGCCCGCTCCTCGGCGCGTCGTCGCTCTTCTTCCGCTTCCTGCTTCAGTTCCTTGCGTTCAATGATGTAGGCCAGCCAGATACAGATTTCGTAGAGAAGGATCAATGGCACGGAAAGCAGCACCAGCGTCATTGGATCCGGCGGTGTCAGAAATGCGGACAACACCATCAGCATCACGATCGCGTAGGCCCGGGAATCCCGCATCGTGCGGTAGGTCAGCAGGTCCATTTTCACCAGGGCCATGACAACCACGGGAAGCTCAAAGGCGAGGCCGAAGACGAGCGTAAC
>JBCDHN010000753.1:0-2429 GCA_038749915.1 Verrucomicrobiota bacterium
CGGAGCAGGATGACTTCACCGTTGGAGTGCAATTTAGTCTGCCCATTTTTGAAGGAGCTTCGAGGGTTGCAGAGGTTCGATTGCAAAAAGCCCAGGTTCGGCAGCTTTCAGCGACAAGAGAGCAGGCGCTGCAGCAGCTGGAAACGAATGCCATCTCCGCATTTCATTCTGTTGAGGCGGCTCATCCCAATATTCGATTGAGTCGTGTGTCCCTTCGTGCCGCCGAGAAAAACTATGAATCCGTGCGTGAAAAGTATTCTCAGGGAGCGGCTACCATTCTGGATTTGCTCGATTCCCAAGACCAATTGCTGAGCCAGAAGCAGGAATCCAAAACAGCGGTGTATGCTTATTTGGATGCCATTTTCATTCTGCAGCGGTCCATTGCCTGGTTTGAATACGAGAAACCAGCTGCGGAACAGAAGCAGTTGGAAGATCTCATCACCGCGTTTCTTCGTGGCGCCGTTCCCATGGAACATCCGGCCACCAGCCCTACTGAACTGGAAGCTGAGCGTGCTCAAAACCAAGCTTTTTCCGTGCAAGCCGAAGCAGAATCGGAGAACGTTGTCCCATCTCGCGAGAAATCCAGGAAACCATTGCGATCTCTTTTCAAGAACCGTAAGCATTCTGAGCCATGAAAACGCCGATTCCCATTGCAGCGACTTTGCTTGTATCCGTCCTTCTTGGCGGATGTGCGAAGGAAGCCGAAAAACAGACCTATCCTCCCAGACCAGTCCGGACCCTGTTGGTCGCCAAGCCTACGACAATGATCGAGCGCCGGTTTTCGGGTCAGGTACAGACTTCAGAAGGTGCGGGACTTGCCTTTGAATCGGGTGGTCGGGTTACCAAGGTGTTGGCAAAGGAAGGGACGCGATACCAGACGGGCGACCTGCTGGCTCAAGTGGATGAGAGCAATTATCGCAGTGAGCTTCTCAGTGCCCGGGCCAATTTGACGAACGCGCAACAAGAGCTTCGGCGTTCGCAAAGTCTGTTCGAGACGGGAAACTCATCCCAAAGCAGCTTGGACGCGGCGCTGGCCAACGAGGTTGCGGCACGATCGAGCTACGAGTTGACGGAGAAGGCGCTCAACGATACCAAGCTTCTCATGCCCTATGACGGAGTGATCGGCAGCGTCAGCGTAGAGCCCCAACAGGTTGTGGCTGCCGGTCAAGAGGTGATGACGATTCAGGGTGAGGCCGGCAAGGAATTTGAAGTCGGAGTTCCAGCGGAGGAAGTTGGCAAACTGACCACAGGGATGGAAGTGAAGATCAGGTTGGGAGCCATTCCTGAGCTGGAGATTCCCGCAAGTATTATCGAGATTTCGCCTCAAGTGAGCCAGAACGCCACTTACCCCGTTATATTTCAACTGCAGGCCGATGCCGGCAAGGACCCCAATATCAAGGCGGGGATGGATGGTGAAAGCATTCTCTCGCTACCCAATCCCCTGGGAAGCGCCATTCGAATTCCCTCGGAATGCGTTGCGGCTTCTTCCGACGGAACGACCCATGTTTGGGTGGTAACGCCGATTGAAGGAACAAAAACTGCGACCGTCATGAAACAGGTCGTCAAAACCGGAGCCCTCGGCCCCGACGGAACCATCGAGGTTTTGGAGGGTCTGAAACCCAACGAGCGTATCGTAACCCGCGGCCTTCATTCCCTGGATGAGAACATGACGGTCGGCCTGCTCCCGTAGTTCGACTTCAATCCTAAGCAGATCCGCCATGAACCCGGCCGCCATTACGCTCAAGAACACCCGCACTGCGATCGTTATCTATCTCCTGCTGATTGCCACTGGAATCAGCACCTATCTGAATATCGGTCGACGTGAGTATCCTGAATTCACGATCCGGAACGCCAAAGTCATTGCTCAGTATCCCGGTAGATCCGCTCTCCAGGTGGAACAGGAAGTTAGTGAAGTTCTGGAACAGAAGATTCGGGAGATGTCGGAGATTGAAGAGGTGAACTCCACTTCCAAGCCGGGCTTCACCGTTCTGGATATTGAGATGAGCGATGCGTATTCCGGATTGGATCTTGAAGATCTCTGGGCGGACATGCGCAACAAAGTCAATGAGGCTCAACTTCCGGAGGGGGCATACGTCGCCTCAATCAATGATGAGTTTGGAGATACGTTTCCCTACGTTTATGCCCTCAAGGGAGATGGATATAGCGCCAAAGAACTTTATGATATTGGCGAATTCATCCGTGACGAACTTTTGGAACTGGACGGAGTCGGGAAGATCAGCATCCATGGAGATATCCAGGAACGCATTTTTCTGGAGTATTCCAGCAGCGAGTTGGCTGCCTATGGGTTTTCGCCAGACTTCGTCATTTCCAAGCTCAGGTCGCAAAATGCGGCCCTTTCGAGTGGCGATGTAGACTTCGGTACGGAGCGATTGCGAATTACGACGTTGGGAGAATTCGAGTCGGTCGAG
>JBCDHN010000754.1:0-2415 GCA_038749915.1 Verrucomicrobiota bacterium
AATTGGGGATGCGGTGCTTTCTCCCGCAGGAACCGCGACTTGAGGCTTTGTGAGGAAACTCATCGCCGCCTCAAGTCATCGCTCCCTGTCGGAAAAAATCACTCGCAGGCCGACTCACCCTGTTTTTCGAACGCACCCTAGAGCAGTTCCATTGAACCTGTAGCCGATGAGAGTTGTTGTGGTCGGGATCAAGTGCGGCTTCGCCGGTGATCGTTGACAGCGGAATGTTAGGCCTTCAGCTGCGTTCTGGCTCTGTCACAGAGCTCGCTCTGCTCCTTCACAACGCCCTGCTCAAGCCCTAATCTCCTCGCTGCATTGGATACATCTCTTCATTGAAACTGCTCTAGAAGCTGATGTTGAGTTCCGGGGGCGTGAATTTGGCTTCTTTTTTTGGAGCGCGAAACTTGATCCATGTGGACGGTTCGTGTCCCCAGAGCGGCGTGCCCGAAAAGTTGGCGCCACCATACTGACGCATGAACTTCATCCCTTCTTCCCACGGCCGATCAATCGCAGTGGCGGGTTTCTCAATCTCAACCGAACTATTCCGCTGTACAATGAATTCTCTGGCTTGAGCGGGATCATCACAAACCGTCCATTGTTTTGAAGCGAGGCTCGATTCGAAGCCGAACCTTCCGTGATCGAGGCATCCCGCCACCGCAAAATACTTGCTCCCTCCGTGGCGAAGTTGGTTGTGCGCCACCTGAAAGACGAGCCAGTCCCCGGGACTCACCGAAACGTTGATTCTCTCCACGCTGGCGCCGTAGCGATCGAGCAACAGCCTGCGCCGATCCCGAGGAATGCGCTCCCCGTTGATGTAGGCATCGATCACAAAATCCTTGGCTACGATCACCATCGACCTCGCCAGCAAACCGTCCGTCTCGTGAACCAGCTTTTCGCTCGGAATCGGCCCCAATTCGCGTTCGTATGGTGGTCGCCACTGAACCGTGACCTCTGATGAACCGCGCCCCAGAACATAGCCGACCGAAACAAACTCAACCAGGCCCTTGCGGAGGAAGATGGATTCAACGCGATCACCGCCATCGACAAATCCACACAGAACTTTCCCATCAATCATGAGCATATTGCGATCGTAGAAACTATTGGTCGTAAACGCGTAATCTCCGTCAGCATCAATCCGCAGGAAACCGCGGGCGATCGCATTTCGCTCGGTTTTGTGATTCCAAGGTGATGCCGACTCCACCACATACCGTTCGCCGATCGGTTCGCCAAATTGCTCGTGTGGCACGAAAACGTGTTGCGAATCGACTTGGGCCGACAATCGCGGGAACTCGGTGACAAGCAACCCAGGGGCGAACGAATCGGCAAAGACTGCCAGCGGCCAACAACAACAAAAGGCGAAGAGAAGAGATTTCATGAGCAGAATTGGAAGAGACGAAGTTCCGCCATCCTTTCACGAAATGCGGCGTTTGCGAAGTCTCGTTTTGAGAATGACACCGCTGACTTCCAAAACTTAGGGAGAATGGACTGTAGCGGAAGAAGCCAAATCTTCCGAACCGTGCCTTGGACGGAATGTTGGGAAATTCCGCTACTCGGCGGTCGGGCGCGTTTCCCAGCCATCCACCGTTAACTCGCCATGCACACCACACTCAAAACGCAGTGGCACTTCGAGTCCTGCCTTCTCTCCGGTTTGCGGATTCTCATAACGATCGGCATCTGAAACATTCGTCAGTTGGTTGTTCACAATGGTGGCGCCATGGGTTTCTTCCCGCCGAAAAAACGGACGGGCAAGCCCCTCACATTCAATGATGTTGTCGATGAACTTGAAGGTGCTGAAGTCGCTGCTCCCGTTGAACGCGAAAAGCCCTTCCTTCCGGGGCGTCACCGTGGTTCGCGCAATCACATGATTGTTGCGGACCACCATGTTCTCATACGGCTCATTGATCCAAATTACGCCGCGTCCCGGATTGCTGACCAGATTGTTGTGAAACTCAGCCGGTCCCGCCGCTGCTGCTTTCCCGAACCCGGAGATCAGATTTCCGCCATCCTTCTCCACGTCGAAATCAAAGAGGTTGTGATGAATCGAAACGCCGTTCCTCACGAACTCAATGGCGTAACCAGTCGTAAAATAATTGTGATGGATGTCATAGGTCACGCCGCTTTCCGGCACCTTGCCGCCGGCATGCTTGGGAATGGAGACGACGCCATGAAGAATGTTGTGATGGATGTCAAAGGAATCGGCGCCCTCAAACGGAAACTCGATCGAGAAGTTCACGTTGATGGTGTTGTGATGAATGTGAAGGCGACGGCCACCGCGTCCCTTGATTCCGAAATGGGCCCGTTCGCGTCCGGTCATGGTCCGGGAAATGCGATTGTGCGAGATCTCGCTGTCCGTGGCCCAGGTTAGAAAGAAAGCCCCGCCCGAAATGCCGCCGTCCGTTCCCGGGATTCCTCCAC
>JBCDHN010000755.1:0-2403 GCA_038749915.1 Verrucomicrobiota bacterium
CGAGGGTTTTGTAGAAGGTGAGCGAGTAGCGCGACATCTCGATATTCTCGGCCACGCTGAACTGCTGGCGCACGCCCCCGGCACCCTGCGGGGTGGTCGCGTGTTCATAGGACGGATCGGGCTCGATGACGCAGACAGAGCCCGCCTCTCCAGAGCGCGCCAAAAAATAGGCCGCCGCGCATCCGATTATCCCCCCGCCGATGACCGCATCCTGCTGGTGGGAATCGGTGAGCAAGGGCTGGAAAATTTCGGGCGCTGGCCCTGGCCGCGATCAATCCATGGCCAGTTCCTTCAATTCCTTTCCTTGAGGTCGCCCAAGTCGATTGCGTTTGACCTGCTTTTCACCGAGGCAAGCCAGGACGCTCAGGAAGATCTCACTTTCGCCGATGGTTTGCTGCTCCATCCGGGGGCGATTACAGGGGCATCCACTGAAGATCTCGGCCATCTGTCCGAAGCCGAAGTCGCGGACGCTATTGCCGGTTCCATGATCGGAAACACGCCCGCGCTAACCAATGTGAAGGGAGATGTCGGCAAGATTTTGGGTAAGAATTTCGCCTTGATGCCGGTTCAGGCCCTTGCCGAAAGCTCGATGACGGGGTTCGTCAACGTCGAGCCATCTCCAGTGGATGGCGTTCGCCGGCGAGCTCCTCTGGTTCTGCGCATTGGGAAGACGAACGAAGATGCTCATATTTACCCAAGCCTGATCCTGCAATCGTTGATGCGAAACGAGAATCTGGGACCGGATGACGTCGAAGTCGTGCTGGGTAAACACGTCCGAGTGAACGGCAAAGGGGAGAGCTGGGAAATCCCCATTGATGAAACAGGTCAGATGCTTATCAACTATCGGGGCACAACTGAGGCCGAATCCAATGTCTTCGAGAAAAACGAGATCAGCTACTTCGGCCTGGTCTACTTCCTGCAAACCTATTACGAAGCGCTTCAGCAGGACGAAAATGCCCTCTGGCCGGAGACTTACCAGATTGACTCTGACGATCCTGAATCCGCGATGCCAATCCCGCCAGTCAAAGGCCAGTTCGCCTTCGTCGGCCAAACCGCAGCCGGACTGACGGACTTTGGTCCGACTCCCATGGGCGCGCAAACTCCGCTGGTCAAAGTGCATTGCACCGCCATGAACAACATTCTCCAAGGGGACTATCTCTCCAAGGCGCCGCTCATGCTCATCATCGTAGTTTGGCTGATCATCGCCTGGGTGAGCGCGATTTTCCTGCGGGAAAGCCCGGTCTGGCTTGAGATTGCGCTGCCGGTTGTCCTCGCTGTTGGATACGTCGCACTGGCCTACGGGGTGTTTGATCAATCCAGCGTCCACCTACCGGTAGTTTGGCCGGTTCTTGGTTTCACCCTGGTTCACGGCACGGCGATCGTGCATCGGCTCAACGTGGAATCCCAAGCCAAGGGCCGGATCAAGGCGATGTTTTCGACCTATGTCGCCCCGGAAGTGGTCGATCAACTCATCGAGTCCGGTGAGGAACCCAAATTGGGAGGCGAAGAGACCGAGATCACCGCGTTCTTCAGCGACATCCAGAGCTTTTCCAGTTTCTCCGAGCAGCTGACGCCGGAAAAGCTCGTTTCACTGATGAACGAATACCTTTCCGAAATGAGCTACATTCTCAAATACTCGGGAAGTGGCACAGTCGACAAATTCATCGGAGATGCAATCGTAGGGATTTTTGGCGCCCCTCTCCATTACAAGGATCATGCCTATCGCGCGGTGATCACAGCTATCGAAATGCAACAACGGCAGGCGGAACTGCGCGAAGCCTGGAAGAACGAAGGTGAGTGGCCGGAAATCGTTTATGCGATGCAAACTCGCATTGGACTGAACACCGGCCCGGCAGTCGTCGGAAACATGGGAGCGCGCGACCGAATGAATTACACGATGATGGGAGACACAGTGAACCTCGCAGCCCGATGTGAAAGTGGAGCCAAAAGCTATGGTGTCTTCAACATGATTGCGGGCGAAACCAAGGAAAGCGCCCAGAAGTTTGGCAAAGATGATGTCGCTTATCGTTACCTCGACAAAATTATCGTGAAAGGCCGCACTCAGCCCGTCGAAATGTATGAGGTGGTTGACTTGAAGAGCCAAATCTCAGACAAGACCTCCGAATGCCTCGAGTTGTTTGCCGAGGGCATGAAGAAATACCTGACTCAGGACTGGATTGGTGCCGAATCATTGTTTGGCAAAGCCGAAACGCTGGAACCCTATCGTCCCGGTGATCCAGGAGTAGGTAACAATGCTTCTCTGGTTTTGATGGAACGTTGCCAAATGATGAAAGCGAACCCGCCAGGAGACGATTGGGATGGCGTGTTTGTCATGAAAACCAAATAGAATCTAGATCGTCGCTAAACCAAATCGTGATTTTGGAGGCAGCAACGACTTCGTCC
>JBCDHN010000756.1:0-2393 GCA_038749915.1 Verrucomicrobiota bacterium
ATTCAAAGACCGGGCCGGCGATATCGTCGGTGGCACGGTTCGCCGGTTTGAGCGTTCAGATGTAATGGTCGATTTGGGCAGATTCGAAGGAACGATGCCGTCACGTGAACGGGTGAAAACCGAGGATTACAACATCGGAGATCGAATTCGCGCTTATGTTCTGGCGGTGGATAACGGGGCTCGTGGGCCGGAGATCATTCTTTCCAGAAGCCATCCGAATTTTGTGCGCAGACTGTTCGAATCCGAGGTTAGTGAAATTGCCGACCGCACCGTTGAGGTGAAAGGCATTGCTCGGGAAGCTGGTTACCGGACCAAGGTTGCCGTCCACAGTGACGACGAAAAAGTGGATCCGGTCGGTGCCTGCGTTGGTCTGCGCGGTGCTCGCGTGAAAAACATCGTTCGGGAACTCAACAACGAGAAAGTCGATATCATTCGTTGGAGTGACAATGTCCGTGAATTTGTCAAAGATGCGCTGAAGCCGGCGAAGCTGCGCACGATTGAGCTCGATGAGGAAGCCAAGACGGTGAGGGTAACCGTGGATGAGGAGGAACTCTCCCGGGCTATTGGCCGTCATGGACAAAATGCGCGTCTCACTTCCAGACTGATCGGATGGGACGTTAAAGTGGAGAAGGACGAAAGCGAGCACGAACAGTTTGAGGCACGCGTCGCAGATGCTGCGAGCATCTTTGTTACACAACTGGGAATGGAGAAAGAAATGGCCATGGGTCTTGTACGTGGCGGTGTGACAACTCTTGAGTTACTCTCCCAGATGGACGCTGAAGATGTTTCCGGCATTCTTGAAGTCGAAGAAGCAGTTGCTGCCGATATCGTAAAAAAGGCGGAGCAAATTTATGCTCTGGATCAGTTGTCTCCCAGCGAATCGTAACCGGCTCATCCGTGCTTGCGATGAACACCTCCACCATCCCTTTCCAAACACCCCTCTATCCCCGAAAAATTCCGCATGGCGAAAAAGAAAGTAGCTCTCGATCTTATTTCCGACAAGCCCGCCACTAAGGCGAGCTCAAAGAAGTCTGCCAAGAAGGCAGCAAAAACGCAGTCTGGTGGGGAGACGAATGCGGCGGTGGAGAAGTCAAAAATGGGTGGGAAAGTAGTTTCGGAGGCTAAGAAAGTAGCTCTTGATCTGGGAATTGAGGAGGAGAAACCGGTGGCCAAGAAGACGACGGTAGCGAAGGAGGATGCGTCTGTCTTCCAAGAACTAGGCAAAGGCGGCGGCGTTAAAAAGTCTGCGGAAGCCAAGGAAGAGGCTCCGGCACCAGTTGAGGTTGACGAAGAAGGGCAAAAGATCATCCAACTCAAACCTCCCATCATCGTAAAGGATCTGGCCGATGCGTTGGGATTGAAGCCATTCAAGATCATCCAAGACCTCATGGTGTTGGATGTGTTCGCCAACCAGAACCAGTCTGTCGAACCTGAGGTCGTTGCCCAGATCTGCGAAAAGCATGGGTTCGTTTTTGAGCGCGAGAAGCGGGAGAAGGGTGCGGGGGTTCACAAGGAAGAGGAGGTCATCGCTGAACCGGAACCGGAGCCTGAACCGGAGGAAGAGAAGCTCGAATACCGTCCGCCGATCGTGACGGTGATGGGGCATGTTGACCACGGCAAGACATCGCTTCTCGATGCGATTCGCAGCGCCAAAGTGGTGGATGGCGAGGCTGGCGGGATCACTCAGCATATCGCAGCCTACTCAGTTGAGCACAAAGGGAACCGAATCACCTTTATCGACACTCCCGGCCACGCTGCCTTTACCGAAATGCGGGCGCGCGGTGCCAACGTCACCGATATTGTCATTCTGGTGGTGGCGGCAAACGACGGGATCATGCCGACTACGGTCGAAGCAATCAACCATGCGAAGGCCGCTGGGGTGGAGATCATTGTTGCCGTCAACAAAGTTGATTTGCCAACTGCCGATCCCAACCGCGTCAAGCAGCAGCTGAGTGAATACGATCTTCAGCCCGAAGAATGGGGTGGCAAAACCATCTGTGTCGATGTTTCCGCGACCGAGCGAATCGGAATCGATGATCTGTTGGAGATGATCTCGCTTCAATCCGAGGTTCTTGAGCTGAAGGCGGATCCAAAGGGCGTCGCCCGAGCCTCCGTGATCGAAGCAAAAATGGAACAGGGCCGTGGTGTGATGACCAGTGTAATCGTGCAAAGCGGAACGCTCAAGGTAGGAACACCGTTCATCTGCGGAAACTACAGCGGCAAGGTCAAATCCATGATCGACGATCAAGGCAAGCGGGTGAAGAGCGCGGGTCCGTCGACACCGGTTGAAGTTCTTGGGTTCAGCGGCGTTCCCTCCGTTGGCGACGAATTGGTTCAGATGGAGAGTGAGCGCAAGGCGAAGAAGCTCAGTGAGGAACGGTTGGATGCGCAGC
>JBCDHN010000757.1:0-2387 GCA_038749915.1 Verrucomicrobiota bacterium
ATCACCAAAGACGGGATCTTTCTCGAACAACTCGAAACCAACCCGGGACAATATATTCCTGAGCGCTGGAAAGAGCACAAATTTCACGGTGTCAAAGTCGATCTCAACTCCGGAATGGATGCGGTTCGCGCCACGCTTTCCAAATATCCGGTGACGACCTCGCTTGAGCTCAGTGGAACGATTATTGTAGCGCGAGACATCGCTCACGCCAAACTGCGTGAAATGATCGAGCAAGGCCGCGAACTTCCCAGCTACTTCAAGGACTACCCGGTCTACTACGCCGGCCCGGCCAAGAAACCCGATGACCTGCCCTCAGGTTCCTTCGGCCCAACCACCGCCGGAAGGATGGATCCCTACGTCGATCTCTTCCAGTCTCAGGGAGCTTCCATGGTCATGATCGCCAAAGGCAACCGTAGCCAGTCTGTCACCGACGCCTGCAAGAAGTACGGCGGCTTTTATCTTGGTTCGATTGGCGGACCGGCCGCAATTCTCGCCCAGAACCACATTCTCAATGTCGAGGTGCAGGACTTCCCCGAACTCGGCATGGAAGCCGTCTGGAAAATCGACGTCCAAGACTTCCCCGCCTTCATCCTCATCGACGACAAGGGCAACGATTTTTTCAACCAGATCAATCAGTGCCCGGTGGCTTGATGCTGCCAAGTTTGGAGTGCGAAATCGCGCTTCAAGCGTGGTTTCGCTTTCGGAAGGATGACTGCTATAGAACTTCCGCTTCTCCAATTGGGGGCTAACGAAGGGGTTAATCTATCTGGCGACAGGGACGGCAAGGAAAGGGGATGGTGATGATCCAAAAGCGAAACCACGCCAAGGCGCGGTTTCGCACTCCATATTGCGCAGATCTCGTTTATCCCCGAGAATTGGATTGTGAACCCGGATGACGATGAAACAGCCAAGAGCGACCGAATGCATTGGCCCCACGCGCCACTTCATCAACTTCAGGAATCCGGTACCTATTTTGTGACTGCGGGCACTTATCTCAAAGAACACTTCTTTGGGAGCCGCAAACGCCTTCGAATGGTTCAAGAGCGTTTCCTCAAGGACGCTGCCCATTTCGGATGGCAGTTGGAAGCATGGGCGATTTTTTCGAATCACTACCATTTTGTAGCGCATTCGCCGGAAGACCAAGATGATGCCGCGTCGCTACCAAAATTTCTCTCAACCTTTCATGGTCAAACGGCTCAAGTGCTGAATCAATGGGATAGCACTCCGGGCCGGAGAGTTTGGTACAACTATCGCGAGTCGTTGCTAACCTACGAGAAGTCCTATTTTGCTCGGCTCAACTACACGCACAATAATCCAGTGCATCATGACTTGGTAGCGGTGGCGAATCAATATCCGTGGTGTTCCGCCGCTTGGTTTGAGCGCAAAGCAAGTCCCGCGCAAGTCGATACCATTTATGGCTTCAAGATCGACCAACTAAACGTTTACGACGATTTCGAAGTGTTTCGCGGTTGATTTGGAGTGCGAAATCGCGCCTTGGCGTGGTTTCGCTTTTGGATTGTTGGTCGCTCGAAAACCTTCCTTTTCTCCGTAACGGCTCCGCACGGACACCGATTGGGTTGAGGTCAAAGACGGGAAGGGGAATGGTGATGATCGACCAGCAAAACCACGCTGTTGGCGCGATTTCCGCACTCCAAAGAAAGAAACCATCCGAAATTTCCGTTTATGGCGTGTTGAAACGATTCCTTCAATTCTTCCTTCTCAGCCAATTGTTCATTCTCGGATCCGTGTCCGCGTATGATGCTGATGTTCAGACGTTTCTGGAGCAGTACTGCATCACGTGCCATGGTCCCGACAAGGCAAAGGGCCAGGTCGATTTTTCGATGATCCGGACAGATGCGGATGTCACCGAGCATTTTGAGCTCTGGGAAACAGTGGTCGATGTCCTGAAATTTGAGGAAATGCCGCCAGAGGACGAGCCGCAACCTTCGGAGGAAGAGCGGGAAATGGTCTTGAATTGGTATGGCAAACGGTTCACCGACGAAGTCGAAGCGCTTCCCGGAAATTTCCGACCAAGGCGGCTTTCCGCGACGGAATATCGCAACACCCTCCATTCTCTCTTTGGATTCGACTTGGAGGTCAACATCATGGAAGCGGAGCAAACCGTGACGGAACGGTCGCTGGTCATGAAGCTGCTTCCCACGGATCCACCGGGAGCGAGCGGCTTCGTCAACGATACCCATGGGGCGCCAATCTCAACGGTGCTTTGGGATCAGTATGCCTATCTGACGGAATATGGCTTGGAGAAGCTGATTCCGGGAAACGTGACCTTCCCGGAAGCGGAGAATCTGGTTCGTGATTTTGTCCCTCGCGCCTTGCGGCGACCGGCTGATCGCCGAGTGGCGAACATTCTGAACCGATTGAAGGGA
>JBCDHN010000758.1:0-2372 GCA_038749915.1 Verrucomicrobiota bacterium
CGCTTCGGGATCAATGGCAGGATGAGTTGAAGCGAGTTAGTTTTGCGGGATGGCCATCGCCTGAGACCATCCCCCAATTCCATCGCCAATTTTCGAGCTCAAAGAAGGGAGTTACCTTCGAAGTCTACGACATTCATCCTGAGGGAGAGGTAACTTGTAAACTTTATTTGGTTCGCCGGGAAGGAGTCGCCTTGGCTGATCTTCAGCTTCACGTCCTTAACCTCCTCGATGAATCAGATTGGGAGGATTTTCTTAGCCACGTTCCAACGCTCTTTCCTGAAGCTTTTCCCGGGATTTCCCTCCCGAAAGCGGCTGAAGACGCGTTGAATGCCGAATTGCGGATGCATCAAGCCTTCAAATGGGGGATGGCCTATCTCTGCCCCCGGGGAATTGGTCCGGTCGCCTGGAGCGATGAACCCAAGAAGAAAATCCAAATCAGACGACGATTCGCTCTCATTGGTCAGACCCTTGACGGGATGCGAACCTGGGACTGCATCCAGGGCGTGAAGACGCTTCGCGAGGCTGGTCTCGGCAAAGTCCCGGTGTGGTTGCAAGCCTCGGGCAGCATGGCGGGCAATGCGCTATACGCCTCGATCTTTCTCGAGGATCCCGTTTCCCGACTCGACCTCCACAACCTTCCAGCCAGCCATCATGATGGTCCGATTTATCTCAACGTTCTTCGCGTGCTGGACCTTCCGCAGGCGGTAACGATGAGTGCCGAGCGTTCGCAACTGAGAATCTACACCAAGTCTGACGATTCATGGCAGTTTCCGGTCGAAACCGCAAACGCCTTGGGCTGGACCAAACAGATCGACCTTCGGAACCCGGTCGAGTGAGTCCCAATTGGAGCCATACTAGGCTCGCTTTCGTTTCACCTTGTAGCCGTCGAGTGAAATCTGGAAGGCGGAATCGGGCACCGAGGCGTTCTCCTTGATATCCCGAAATCGGGTAGAAATGGTCGATCCGTCCTTCACGCTTAGCGCAAACCCGAGAAGGTTGTCCTCGGCAACCCCTATGTAGAAGGTCATCGTCTTTATGCCACGCATCGCCTTTCGGCTCTTCGGCGACACATGGGCGTGCCACTCGTCACCAACCCGGTTCAGGGCAAGCACTTCAAAATTTTCGGTAAACGTATCCCAGCGCCGGGGAAAACTCAGATCGAAGTAGGCTGCGAATCTGGCCCGCTCATCTTCTTCACCGCTCGTGTCCGTGACCTCTGCCTTCTTTTTCGGAACGTCCAAAACGGTCAACACATCTCCGCTGTGAATCGCCACGGAGCGAGCCGGCTTACCCAACTCCCACCGAAACTGGTCCGGTCCCTTGAACCAGAATTGACCATCAGCAACCAGGGGCTTCTTCAGGGTCCGCAGCTTTCGTTCCTGGGTGAAATCACAGATCAGCGATTCGATTTCCCCCTGATTGGCAATCCAATTCTTGAGCGGGTCCAGGTTGATGCTCTCCGCCGAGGCTCCATTCAGACAGAAAACGCTCAGGCAAAGGGCGAAAAGAATTCGGGTCATAGCTGGCCTAATTTAAGATGAAGCGCGGGGGACGCAAATTCGGTCCTCGGGTTTTTGCGTTGCTGTTAGTCGCTTTCCTTCTAGAGTGGCCGCCCATCAAAAATGAGGAACTCGTTCATCAGCAAGCTGAGATGGCTGATTTGGCCCGCTTTGGCTTTGGTTGTTGGCTTCGGCATCAGTCGAATCAGCTTCAATGTCGATCCCCTCAGGCTCCTCCCGACTGACCTTGCCGAAGTTCAAGGGTTGGGGCTGTTTCTGGAGCATTTCACCCGCCCGGATGAAACGATTGTCGCGATTACCGGCGAAGACGTCGAGGATGTTGAGGAGGCAAATCGGCTCTTGGTGGAACGGTTTGGCCAAACCCCGGATCTTGCCGATCAAATCGTCGATCGGGCGCCATGGGACGATCCCGAAGGGCTTTCAGAAGTCGTCGCATTTGCTCTCCTCAATCGGCCCCCGGAACAGTTCGCAGAGTTGGCGGAGCGGTTTCACCGGAAGAACTCAGCCGATTTTCTTCAAGGGCGCCTCGAAGAGATGGCCTTCGCCTTGTCACCTCAGGAGGCAGTTCTGGCAGGCTACGATCCTTTCGGACTGATTGCACCAGCGTTTGGTGCCGAAGGCGGAGATGGTTTGATGGCTGCGGATGCCTCCGAGTTCGAATCGGAGGATGGAACCCTCCGACTGATCTATCTGACAGCTCCGGGAGAACAGGGAAGAGGCGACTACAAGGGCATGGTGGAAAGGGTCAGTGCGATACGCGAAGCGATTGAAGCAACCCAGCTCCCGGAAGGTATCACTGTTCGCCTGACAGGTGAACCTCCGGTCGTTTCAGAAATTTCGTCCGGAATGGAG
>JBCDHN010000759.1:0-2363 GCA_038749915.1 Verrucomicrobiota bacterium
CGGCGAGATGCCCGATCTTGTGATGGTCATCCGGAAATTTCACGCCCTGATCTGCGACCACCGCCAGATTCCGACAAATGCCCCAGAAGGCGTTTCGTGCTTCGTCAGAGCTTTCTTGCATCGCTTTTTTAAGCCCTTCTGACACGAACGTGTTGGCTGGATCATAGGCGCTTGCATAGAGCGCTCGGAGTTCCTTGTAGGCCGCCAGGACACGGGGGCGTAGCCGGTTTGCGGGGAGTCCGAGCGAGTTTTCGAGGTAGTCCGAGATCTGGTGTCCTTCGTCATTCTTCATCGCGAGAAGAAATGCTCGCTCGAATTGACGTTTGCTGAGGTGCCGTTCCAGGCGGGTTGATTGCGGCTGAAAAGCGCTCCAGATCACCCAGATGGTGAGTGCAATCAGCCCGATCGGCAGAAAAAGACGCAGCGCCACAGGACCCACACGGCTCAGAATCAGAATCGCAATCACTCCGATGACGAGATAAAGGGTGATGGTCAGAGACTGGCGAACAAACTGGGCTGAGTTCATGGTTAAGAACTGGTAGTTCAGCCTGGGCCGGGCTGCAAGATGCGTGGAAACTGAGGAGCTTTTTGCAATGAGGAATGAATCGGGGCCTGCCAAAGAGCGTCCAGTTTTTATCTCGCTCCGACGCAAAAATCGAGGCATGATGCCGCCAATGAATCGTTATTTCCTTCTGGTTTCCGCCTTTGCCCTCTTGCTCGCAAGTTGTGAAACCGAGCGTACTGTCCTGAGGACGGAGAGCCGGATGACTTTCGGCGACCAGTGGTCCCAGCAGTTGGGGGACGTCGATGGATTGAAGGAGAAGTTTGCCAGTGGTTTCGAGATTCGGGATGGCAGAGCGGTCGCCGCAGGGGAACCGGAGCAGCGCTCTTCCCGCCGCGACAAGAAGCTGTCAAAGTTCAACCTCAACGGGGAAGAGATGGAAATGCCCAAATCCAACATCAAAAAGATCCGAACCGGTCCACTCGCGAGATTTGCCAATGATGATTCGTCGGATGTGGAGAGGTTTGCGGGCGTTGGCAACTTCGATACTGAGGAGTTCAACCGCAACTCATTCAGCTCCGACGAATCTCCTTCGGTGTCGCGTAAAATCGCGCCGTGGGCCAATCGCGACTCGGAGATTCGTAGTGAATTTGGCGCGGACAGCATCCCCAGCTCCGGCAAGACCTATGAAACAGAGGCTAATCGTGACGCCGATGAGGTTTTTGCGACAGAGGCGAATCGCGATGATGGAAGTCGATTTAATTTTCGGGGTCGACGAGACATGGAGCGTTCCGATTCCTACGAACAGCGCACGGCGCAGCATGCGAAAGCCGGTGTCAGCATCTCGAATCCAGCCGATCCCGAAGGGAGCCTGACAGTGGATGACGTTCGGCGAATGCTGAACCCGTCTGACTCCTGATCGCCTTCCTCAAGCAGAGAAATCCGAGACACACTGTTGCAAAACCAGACTTGATCTGAGGTCATCAGCGGACATCTGCGTCCATCCGTGTTGAAAAATGTAGGAAACACAGATGAACACGGATCGAATCGCGATGAAGGATGGTTGTTGAACGGTCTGGTGTGGGTTTCCTGGTTTCACCACCAACCGGCGGTCAATTCGATTAACCGACACTCTGCCGATGGGTAACAGGCTAAAGCACTTCAGAAAAGTACTGCTGAAGCTCGGGTTTGAAGTATTCGAGCGTGTTTTTGATGGGAAGGGGCACGCCGCCACCGAGGGCGCATAAACTCGTCGACATCATGGTATCGAGCAGATCGTGCATCAGTTCCGGGTCGATCTTGTAGTCCTCCGTTCGGGCTTTGGACGCCAATTCCTGGCCGCGAACTGATCCGAGGCGGCAGGGGAAACACTTTCCGCAGCTTTCGTCGGCTGTGAATTGGAACATGTGCTCAATGTATTCGATCATCGGAAAATCCTCCGGAATCGAGACGATGCCGGCATGCCCGAGGAGGAACCCGCCGTTTTTGAAGGACTCAAAATCGACCGTGAGCTCTGAAATCTTGGCGACGGGAACAATGCCACCCAGAGGTCCGCCAACCTGGATCGCTTTGATCTCTCCTTTGAAACCACCTCCCAGGTCTTCGATTACTTCACGAAGTGGCGTTCCCATGGCAACTTCATAGAGACCGGGCTTTCGAAAGTGGCTGTCGAGCGAAACCAGTTTGGGGCCCGTGGATTCGGTGGTCCCGATTTCAGCATATTTGGCGCCGCCGTGCTCGATGATGAAGGGTAGGTTGGCGAAGGTCTCCACATTGTTGACCACTGTTGGTTTACGGAACAGCCCCTCAACCGTGGGAAAAGGAGGGCGAACCCGAACTTCGGGGCGCTGCCCCTCCAGAG
>JBCDHN010000760.1:0-2362 GCA_038749915.1 Verrucomicrobiota bacterium
CAAAATCCTTGTCCGGCGTCACCATGAAAATTTCCGCTTCGGGATCATCACTTTCGAATCGGCGAGCGAGCGTTCCGATAATGTCATCGGCCTCGTAACCGTCCAGCGTCAAAACCGGAATATTGAAGGCCTCCACCATCCGTTTCACGTGCGGAATCGCGGCGCTCAACTCCTCCGGCATTTCCTGACGTTGCGCCTTGTATTCGGGAAACTCCTCGTGGCGCTGGGTCGGCGCTGAGGTATCAAACACCACCGCCAAGTGGGTCGGCTTCCGTTTCTCGATGATCTCAAGCAGGGTGTTCGTAAACCCAAGAATCGCCGAGCTGTTGAACCCGCGCGAGGTGAAGACCGGGTTGCGGATCAACGCGAAATGGGCGCGATAAATCAGCGCCATGCCGTCAAGAAGAAAAAGCCGATTCGCCATGTTGGAGCGACTCTAGACGGGAACTGGCCTGTGGCAACCGTGTTAGGCTTGAACCCATCGGCGAAAGCCCGGCTAACTCGCGCTTCGGAAACTATGCGGCGCAACTCGTGTCATCCTGAGGAAAAACATTGCGCTTCGCGCGATTGCCCTGTGGGCAACCCAGCTTCCTGTTCCTAAATCCTAAATAGAACCGCCCGTAGATCCAGAGCTACAAAGGAATGCCCAACGGGCCTGAATATGTCAGCCCAGGCTAAACGGAGCTACGCGACGGTCGGCCTGGGTGATCCCCCGGAAGCAACATGCAGGGCCTGTGAGGCCGAGACAACGCTTGTCCCGGCTTTACAGGCCTAATTCAGCCAGAACTATTTCCCAGGTCGGCACTCACAAGTTCGCTTGCCCTGGGCTGGCGTATCCCGGCCTGTTGAGCCTTCTGGATAACGCTCATTCGAAGTTGGTCGATCCAAGCGAAGTGGGCGCAATCAGTCCGACCGCTTACTAGGCCGCGTGCTTCGCCATTACATCTCGCAAGTCTTCCACCGAAAATGGCTTAGTAAGGAAGTCATCCATCCCCGCCTCGAAGCAGTGCTTCCGATCTTCCTCAAACGCGTGCCCGGTCATCGCGACCACCTTTGCGCTCGAGCTGCGGCAAGGCATTTCACGGAGCTTGCGCGTGGTTTCCATGCCGTCCATCCCCGGCATCGAGACATCCATGCAGATGACACGAAAATCCTGCCGCATGACCGCGTCGAGCGCCTCTTAACCATCATTGGCGACCTCCACATTGTAGCCCAGCTTCTGGAGTGACATTTTGGCAACTTTTTGATTCACTACATTGTCTTCCACCAGCAACACCGGCCCTTTCCTCTCACCATCAAACGGCGTGAACGGTGAGTTTTGCCCGGGAGTGGAACGCTTCTTAAATTGCTTCAACTGCCTCGGCAATGGCGCTTTCGTGCGGACCCAGACCCGGAACGTGCTTCCTTCGCCTTCCGCGCTCTCAACCGAAATTCTCCCCTCCATTTTCTCCGATATCGCTTTGCAGATGGCTAGGCCGAGGCCGGTCCCTCCAAATTTTCGGGAAATCGATGCGTCAGATTGACTGAAGGGCTCGAAAATTCGTTCCTGCTTCTCAGCAGGGATCCCGATGCCGGAATCAGAGATCTTAAAGCGTAAGAAATAAGACGCTGGCGTTCTCTCGACCATTTGGGCGTTCACATGCACCGTCCCGTTTTCGGTAAATTTGAGGGCATTTCCCACCAAGTTGCTCAACACTTGGCGTAGTCGGGTATCATCAGCGACGACGACTTCCGGCAAATTTTCCGCAATGGAGTATTCCAAACCAACCCCTTTCGCTTGAGCGACTGCAGCAAAGGTATTCAGCACGTCGCGCATGAGGGTTTCCGGATCAAAAACCCGATCCTCCAAGGATATCTGCTGACTGCTAAGCTTCGAGTAGTCCAAGATATCGTTCAGAATACAGAGCAAGGCCTCGCTCGAGCCCTTGATCGTTTGGATGAAGTCGGATTGCTCTTGGTCAAGTTTCGTATCCAGCATCAGATTGATCATCCCGATGATGCCATTCATCGGAGTGCGAATTTCATGGCTCATGGTTGCCAAAAATTGGTCTTTGGCCTTGGAAGCCTCCATCACCTTCCCATTCAACTCCTCCAAACGCTTCAATTTCCCTTCCATCGACTTCACGATGCAACGAATCGTCGCAATGAGCGGATCCTCACCAGCCCGGACAATTGGAACCCGTTGGGTGAACTGCGGATTGGTCGAATAGAATTCGTTCGTGATCGCGTAGAGCTGATCCAACGTTCGTTTCTGCAGCAGGTTTTCTTGCTGCAAACGCTGGTTTTCAGCAGCAAGAGTCTCAAGGTCCATGCTTTTGCTATCTGAATTCGGGGCCGAAGAGGACTTTTCCATCGGGTCGGG
>JBCDHN010000761.1:0-2362 GCA_038749915.1 Verrucomicrobiota bacterium
AATATTTTGATCCCGATCTCTGCCAATTCCTTCACATTGCCGGGTCCAGCGACGTCGATTCTGTCAAAGAAGCCTATAAGTCCGCCAGCGTAACCGCCCACGTGCTTCCATTTCTTGGCGAGATGGAATGGGCCTACGCCGCCTCCGATTTAACCGTCTGCCGCTCCGGCGCATCCAGCCTGACCGAGATGTCAGTTGTCGGTCTGCCTGGGATCCTGGTTCCCTACCCTTATGCCGCTGACGATCATCAGAATCGGAACGCGGAAATTTTCGAGGAAAAAGAGGCATGCATCGTCATCCAACAGGCGGATTTGAAGCCATTGGAATTGGCGGAACTTGTGGCTAACTTGGGTTCCGACTCCTCCCGTTTGGAACAAATGGCGCAGAGTCTCCGGAGCCTCGCACCTCATAATCCAGCCGACGCAATTTGCGATTTGATTGAAAACAAGACGTCTTGAGCACAGAAATCTCTCTTCAAAATCTTCGAGGACCAAGTGATCCTCTTCGTATCCATCTCATCGGTGTAGCCGGCTCTGGCATGAGCGGACTGGCGTCGCTCTTGATGGGAATGGGACACAAAGTGAGTGGCTCTGATCGAGTAACGACGCTCGAGACGGAGCGACTGGCATCGGTCGGACTGACCTTTCACTCACCGCAATCGGCAGAAGAGATTCAGGGTGCACAAATGGTGATTTATTCCTCCGCCATCAAGCCTGGAAATCCAGCTTTTGATGCAGCTACTGCACAGGGTTTGCCGCTGGTGAAGCGGGCGGAAGCCTTGGCCGCAATCATGGACCAACGAAAAGGGATCGTGGTTGCAGGCACTCACGGCAAAACAACGACTTCAGCCATGGCCGCTCATGTATTGCGTAGTGGAGGGCTGAAGCCTTCCCATTACGTGGGCGCGGAAATTCCCTTGCTTGGAACCAATGCGCATTGGGAACCCGACACCGAATTCCTGATTGCTGAGGGGGATGAAAGTGACGGCACGCTGGCTCTTTTCCACCCGGAACACGCCATTATCCTGAACATTGAGGAGGAGCACCTTGATTTCTATGACGGGATCGATCAGATCAACAAAGTCTTTCAAACCGTCCTGAACCAGACGGCGGGCTTTTTCATTTATTGCGGCAGCGACGACGGAGCCAAGGCGGTGTGTGGCGACTTGAAGGGTGGTATTTCCTATGGCTGGGAGAATTGCGACTACTCCGTTGCCACCATCAAGGAAAAACAGGGAAGCAGTTCCTTCCACGTTCTCAAAAATGGGGTGGATCTTGGCGAAATCGAACTCAGCATTCCGGGGCTTCACAATATTCTCAACGCCATGAGTGTCATTGCGTTGGCGAGCGAACTCGGTATCACCTTCGGAATTATCAAGGCCGCACTTGGCACCTTCCGGGGCGCCAAGCGTCGGTTCGAAAACAAGTTTCAGTCAACAGACTATCATCTGTTTGACGATTACGGCCATCATCCCTCAGAAATCACAGCCACGCTGCAAACGGCTCGTTCCCTGCAGCCAAACCGTTTGCTTTGCGCCTTTCAGCCTCATCGTTTTTCTCGGACCCAGCTGCTGCGGGACGACTTCGGCAAAGCGTTCGATCAAGTCGACGAGCTGGTGGTCACCGACATTTATCCCGCCAGTGAAAAGCCAATTCCCGGGATCAGCGGGCAGACCATTTGCGATGCGGTAGAGGAATTCGGCTCTTCAACAGTCCGCTCGATCCCTGACAAAACCGAAGCCCGCCTGTATCTTGGAAACCGGCTTCGTCCCGGCGATCTTTTGATCAGCCTGGGTGCTGGCGACATTCACGAAATCACCACCAACATCGCCGAGGACCTCGAGACCTTGTCCCGAATCGAGGCAGCTCTCGACGAACCTGATGCTACATTAAAGCTTTATGAGCCGATGAAACGTCATACGACGATTCGAATTGGCGGTCCGGCTCAGTTTTGGATTGAGCCGATGACGGTAGCCGGCTTCGCCCGCCTCACGAAGTTTTGCCGGGAAAATGCGCTTCCCATGCGCGTGGTCGGCCGCGGCTCCAATTTGCTGGTTCGGGACGGCGGCATTCCCGGAGTCGTCGTTCATCCTCTCAAGGGAGACTTTGCGAGAGTTGAAGTTGAGGGTGAAATGATTGAGGCCGGGGTGGGAGCCCGATTGAAGCGGATCGCTTCCGTCGCCCAGACTGCGGAGCTTGCTGGATTCGAGTGGATGGAAGGAATCCCGGGAAATGTCGGGGGCGGAATTCGCATGAACGCAGGTGCCATGGGAACAGAGACATTTGACCAGGTTGTCAGTGTCACCTTCATCGATCCCGAAGGCGAAATTCGCACCAAAATGGCCGACGAAATTGACTTTCGC
>JBCDHN010000762.1:0-2358 GCA_038749915.1 Verrucomicrobiota bacterium
AGAAGGGATGCAAGTGGATCGGCGAAAACGGCTGGATCTGGGTCACACGTGGAAAATACGACGCCTCGAACCCCGAGTGGGTGGCAGAGGGCTTCGATCCGGGCGAAATTCAGGTTTATAAGTCACCCGGCCATCAGCGCGACTTCATCAATTGCGTGAAGTCCCGCAAAGAGTCAGTTGCTCCCGCCGAAAATGCTCACCGCGCCATTACTCCCGGTCATCTTGCCTACGTTTCTCACGAGCTTGGCCGAGCCCTGAAATGGGATCCGAAAGCGGAGAAGGTGATTGGCGACGAAAGCGCGCACTCCAAATTGGTCGAGTTGCCCTTCCGCGGCGACTGGAAGATTTAAGATACAAATCCTTTCCGCAGTCTGGTGGGGCGCGTTCGTCTCGCCAGACTGCTTTTTTATGTGCAGAAGAGAGCTGCGCCCCTTAGTTGAGACCGCGTTGGGAAATCAGCTCCTCCGCCTGCCCAAAGTCGAGATCCAGGTCCCATTCTGCGCGTTTGACGGAGTCGGTGAGCAGTTTGCAAAAAGAGTGGAGGAGCTGCTCATTGAGATCAAACTCCAGGCCGTTCCCGTTTTGCGGGTGCATGCAGAGAATTTGACTGTTTTGTCCGGTTTCTTTGAGCGCAACCTTACTAACCAGAATGGGGGCTTCTCCCAGGGGAAACACGTGGCTTTCCTGATACTGGGTCTTGAAGTCCGCCTTCTCGATCGCTTCCTCGTGCTGCTTCACCATTTCCATCTGCTGTTTGATCGGCTCTTCCTGCTTTGCCTCCTTGGGCTGCTGCTTTTTAAGCATGTTCAGCAAAGCCGCCCACAGGATACGAACGTAGCGACGGGTCAGCCAGAACCGGAACTCTGCGCTTTGACGCCCCGAGGTGTTCAATCGAAATAAAAGCCTGTCCTCTTCCGGGACAAACGTGATTTGCATTTGGTGGAGCTGACTCATTTCCGGTCGGTCATTCTAGCCGGAGTTGTCTGAAAGTCTAGCTCCCCTCTCTCAAAGCGCTTCCTCGATCAGCTTTTCAAGCTTCACCATGTCGGCGGCAAATTTGCGAATGCCTTCGGCGGTTTTCTCGGTTGCCATGGCGTCATCATTGAGCAGGTAGCGGAACGATTTTTCGCTCACGTCAATCTTCTCGATCGAGCTGGCAGCCGCAGCTTCAGCATTGAGCTTCTGAGGAACCTCTCCTTCGGTGCTCTGAAGAATCTCAAGAAGATCAGGACTGATGGTCAGCAGGTCACAGCCAGCCAATTCCAGAATCTGGCCAACGTTTCGGAAGCTTGCGCCCATGACTTCGGTCTCGTAGCCGAACTTTTTGTAGTAGGCGAAAATCTGGTTCACGGACTGAACGCCGGGGTCTTCCGCTCCGGTGTATTCCTGACCGGTGTCCTTCTTGTACCAGTCATAGATTCGTCCGACAAACGGAGAGATCAGCTGGATGCCGGCTTCGGCGCAGGCAACGGCCTGAGCGAGGCTGAACATCAAGGTTAAGTTACAGTGTATCCCCTCGTCTTCGAGGCGATCGGCTGCGCGAATTCCTTCCCAGGTCGAAGCGATTTTGATCAAAATCCGATCCCGACTGATTCCTTCTTCCTCGTAGAGCTCGATGATTCGGTGAGCCTTGCGGATGGTTCCCTCAACGTCGAAGGAAAGCCGGGCATCGACTTCGGTCGAGACGCGGCCGGGGACGATTTCCAGAATCGCTTTGCCGAAGAGAATCAACAACCGATCGATGACTGCTTGGGTCAGCGCTTCGCCACTTAGCCCGGAGTCCCGGAGTTCGGTGATGGCTTGATCAACCAAGGGGCGATAGGCTTCCTGCTGCGCGGCTTTCAGGATCAGGGAAGGGTTGGTCGTTGCATCCTGCGGCGCGTATTTGCGCATGGATTCGAAATCGCCCGTATCGGCGACTACCGTAGTGAATTGCTTGAGTTGATCGAGTTGACTCATGTTAGGATCTTAGGGGTGGATGAATTGAAAACAACCGGCAACTTCGCGAAGGTTGCGTCACATGCCGTGGCGCAATAAAATTCCCATTCCGGTTCCGGGGTAGTAGAAATTGACAATCCCAGCGACGAGGAAAAAATCGACGATGAGGTGGACGATGAGCACCCAGATCAGGCTTTCGGACTTTTCGAACATGCTCCCCTGGGTCCAGGCAAAGATTGCGACAATGACCACTCCTGCGCCGGTGAAGGCCATGTCAAACAAGACCGAAGTGTAGACCACCGCTTGCAGCGCGTTGGAAACCCGGTAGCTGAAGAGACTGCGGAACACGGCATAAACCACGTTCACAAAAAACAGCTCGTCCCAGATACCCACCATGTTGATCCCGATGAAGAGGCGGCG
>JBCDHN010000763.1:0-2355 GCA_038749915.1 Verrucomicrobiota bacterium
AGGGCAAGAAATTTGGGCATGGATCGATGGGAGGGCTCGGAAAGTCTAAACAATCCGCAACGTAGGATACCGAAAGTGGCGAAATGATTCAAGATACGCCGGAATTGATGAGTGGTTTGAGGGCAATTCAAAATCAGTTTCCGGCTCCATTGAGGCGCTAATGACCGTATTTCCGCCTTGGATTCAAGCGGTTCTTTTGCACAGCTTATTCACTAGTTGCTGGGGATTTTACCGAGGTTTTGGCAGGCGCAGTGATAGTAAGCCAGATTACTTCGGTCTCGTCGATCAAATAACTTCCACGCGATTCACTGGTCTGAAATGAGTAGGTCACCGGGAAAGAGCCCAATGACTTTTCGCCGGTCGGCTCGATTCGAATGGTGAGGGGGCGGCTTCCAGCCTCGGTCTCCGGTTTTGCCTCGAGCTTGAGCTTCACTTCTCCCGATTTTTCAGGAAATTCAGGGTTTTCAACCTGAACGCCAGGAGGGAGACCGTCGATCTGCAGAGAAAGAGGTTCTTCGTGACCATTCAGTCGAGTGAGCTTGATCGGAATCTCGACCGACTTGCCAGCTTCAAGAGTGATGGCGGGGAGAGAAGTTGAGGCGGAGCTGGTCGGCTTCGGTTCTTCCAAAACCAGATGATAGCGGAATTCGGGGCCGCCGCGCTGGAACCGGTCCCAGATTTGCATCTCGTAATCGCCTTCCAAGGGAGCTGAGAGGAGCAGTTCCGGGTCTGGTTTCTTGTTGAAATCGTCGACCGTCTTGTAATCTTTCCCGTCTGGTCGGACGATCCTCAAAACCGCGTCGAGCGGGGAGCCATGGCGTTGGGCTTCGACGATGACTTGGATCTTCTGACCTTTGCTGGCTGACAATCGGAAGGAATCGGCAGTGCCGTCTTGTGACAGGTATGAGGCATATCTTCCCATTGACTCGACTCGCTGATTGTTCTTGAGAGCGGATGCTCCAGTGGGAAAAGTGGTGAGATCGGGCCTATCGGTTCGCAGGGTGAGGCGATAAATCATCGCTGCTCCTCCCGCAAAAGACACATTGGTCGATGCCTTGTGATCGATGGCGACCACCTGAACGGTATACTTTCCGGTTTCGCTCACCGGATAGCTCAAAATGGGATCGAGGTTGTGGCTATCGCTTGCAAGTGCGACTTCAAATCCGGAAGGGCCATAGAGATGAAGAAACGGATCGATGGCTGAGCCCAGTCCATATCCGTCAAGCGTTGCGGTTAGCGTTTCACCTTCTTGAAGTGAGATTTGGAAGAAGTCGATGTCGTCGCGTTTCTCCAATTTCCCATTCATCACCAGCGGGATTGGCAGCAACGCTTCGGGATCGCTGAGAAGATCATTGTTGTCTCCTTCAAATTGCTCAGGGAAGGGGCCCACGACGAAGAGTCGGGGGAGGCTGCTTCCTTCCCCGTTGAAAACGCGAACCAGCGTCGGACCAACAATCGCTTCCGGAGCGATGTTGACGCGAAGGCTTCCTGCTTTTTCTCCGACGGTAAAATGGACGTCCGGGTTTTCGCACCAGACCTGAGCGGGCCAGGGATCGAATTTCCCGACCAGGGCAACTTCGAACTCGGTGCCCACTTGTCCTCCAGCCGGGTAAATGCCATCCAATTGAGGAGGTGCCGCTCGAAGCCAGTGCGATGAGGCGAGCACCATCGCCATGAGTATCGCGAGTCGGTTCAAGTAAACAGCTCGTTGATCAAACGCCCCTTGTTGACGAGCTGGACGGGCCTTCCCACCGGCGTATGGAGATGCTGGGAATGGTCGATCCCCATTTTCGTGTAGAGAGAAGCCGCGAAATCTTCGGGAGCATACACGTTCTCATTTGCGTAATAGCCCTTCACGTCCGTCGCACCGACGACTTGTCCCCCGGGGATGCCTGCGCCGGCCATCAACACCGACATCGCGAATGACCAGTGGTCCCGACCGGCATCATTGTTGATTTTCGGGGTTCGGCCAAACTCGCCGAGGACAATCACCATTGTGTTTTCCAGGCTTCCACGCTCTTTCAAATCGCGAATCAAGGCGGCTACGCCGGTATCGAGTTTTGGCAAGTGAGAGTCCTTGAGACTCTTGAAAATTCCGCGGTGATGATCCCAGCCTCCGTAGTAGACGCTGACAAACGGAACCCCAACCTCAGTCAACCGTCTTGCCAGAAGCAACCGTTGGCCGAAATCGTTGCGTCCGTAACTCTCTCGCACTGCGTCCGACTCCTGCGAAATGTCGAAAGCCGCTTGGGCCGTGTCGGAATAGACCAGATCATAGCCTTGAGCGTAAAACTGATCCAAGGCCATGGCTGGATCTTCAGCGGCGGCATCATGTATCCGCTTCAGGCGATCGAG
>JBCDHN010000764.1:0-2355 GCA_038749915.1 Verrucomicrobiota bacterium
TCGAAGCCGAACGTCAAAACGATCTTCCTCCTGCCCGAGCGTGAGATTCCGTTCGCTGCTGTTCCGCGAAATGGTCACAATGCGAGCCGGTCCTTCCTGCTTCGTATTTCCCGGAGTGATCCAGGCCTCGATCGAAAGTTCACCGCTTCTTCCCACCGCTTCACGAACTTTATCCGCTTTGCTTTTGCTCCGAATCACCGTTTTACCGATGACCTTCAGCGAGCCTTGCCCACGACGCACCGCCTTGGGATTCTCGATCCGCAGATCCATTGGTTCGCCAACTCCGGACCGGTCAAAGACGGTGTCGCCGCTCGCCGTCGCAAAATCGTAAAGCACCAGCGGGCTTGAATCATTGGCGCTGCCAACATTCGCGGACCACAGAAAACCAAGGAGCAGAAGAGTAAGCGACTTCAAGGGCATGAGATATTGGTCACTCAGGATTTCCAGAGGTTCGAAATTCAACTGGCTGAAGTGTTTTGTCAGCCGTAAAGCTCCCTAAATGAAGATCGGAATCACCGGGATACGCGGCTACATTGGTGGCAACCTCGCCGAGGCATGCAAGGCAGCAGGTCACGAGGTAATCGGATTTTCACGTTCGCCAAATGCTGCCAGTCCAGTCGCAACTGAAATGCGGGTACTCAAGGATGGGGAAGGGGACCTGAGCGGACTCGATGCATTAATACTTCTCGGCCATGAACCCATTTTCGGCGTCTGGACGCCGGAAAAAGCGAAGCGGGTCTGGAACAGCCGCGTTGAAACCACGACAAAGATCCGAAATGCTTTGGAAAAGCTGGGTGAAGGTGAAAAACCCGGTGCTCTGATTTCAGCGTCCGGCATCGCCATCTACGGGGATCGCAAAGACGAATGGCTCCCGGAAGGCGCGGGGAAAGGAAACGAAGAATACTTTACCGATCTGACGGAAGCCTGGGAGCGCGAAGTCCTGGCGGTCGAGAGCCTCGGCATCCGCCCGGTTTGCGCACGAATCGGGGTTGTCCTCGGCAGCGGCAGCCCTGCCTGTGGCCTGTTCGGCAAGGTTTTCGGGATGGGGCTTGGCGGTAAACTCGGGAGCGGCAAGCAGTGGTTCAGCTGGATCGCGATTCAGGATCTCACCCGGATGCTGTTTCAAGCGATTGAAGACCCTTCCATCTCCGGACCGATCAACTGCACTAGTCCCAACCCGGTCAGAAACGCGGAAATGACCCAGCAGATTGGCAAAGCCCTTCATCGCCCAACCTTGATTCCAGCGCCGGCCTTCGCCGTCAAACTCGCCTTCCGAGAGCTGTCGCAAGCCTTGCTTTCAAGCCAACGAGTTGAGCCCAAGTTCTGGAAAGACTACGGATTCGAATGGGAAGTCGATTCGATCGAAACCGCCTTCGCCGAGGCTTTCGGATAGGCACGGATATTGTCAAGGTGATAGCATCAATACCAAATTCTACTCACAATGGGAAAAGACGGGATCGACGATGCAGAGTGGTGGAGGAAGAGATATGCAAATACAGAACCTGCGGGCTACAAATTGCGGGCAGCCTACCCCAGCCGATGGTTCAGAATTCACAGCCTCCCTCAGAGTAGACGCTACCCAGAGGATTTATCAGATTGGACAACTTTGATTGATCGACATCGGATGGTTTGCTCAACGATTCTAGGCAAGCGGTCCAATTGCTACCTTATTACTCCTTGGTGGTGTTGGAAGAAAGAGTGCTTCTCAATATTTGAAATGCACAAGTTAACTTCCCTTCCTGAGTGCAAGTCAGATCCGGAAGACGTTCCCAACGGTCCGTATTTTGGCGCACAAATTAGCTGGGATTTTAAGCAGTTTGAACCGGTGTTGCGCGAAGTCGCCGAAGATTCAGTTCGTGCCATTGTGATTTCCAAGAACGACCTAACCGCCTATGCACCTTATGACGGTGGAGCCGACCTCTTCCTTCCAGATTCTGATAGCCGCGACAAAGCGAAGGAGGAATTCTTCGATTTCCTTTCCGAGCGACCCGACGGACTTTAACTGCCTAGGGAATCTGGGTTTGCTCACTCACCCAATGTGGGCGCAGTAGGAAGCCACGTCCATCAGGTGCTCCAGGGCGTCTTCTCCGCTGACCTTGATCTTGAACATCCATCCGTCTCCGTAGGGATCGGTGTTGACTTTGCCGGTGTCTTCTCCGGTTGCTTCGTTCACCTCCACGACTTCCCCGGCTACAGGCGAATAAATGTCGCTCGCCGATTTGACGGACTCAATCACCGCGATTTCCTCGCCAGCATCGACGACCCGGCCAACCTCGGGAAGCTCGAGGTAAACAATATCAGTGAGCTCTTCCTGGGCGTGATCGGTAATTCCAACGGTTACGACATCGCCTTCGA
>JBCDHN010000765.1:0-2351 GCA_038749915.1 Verrucomicrobiota bacterium
CGTCCACCTGCGGTTTGTCCATCCGATCGAAAAACTGGCGCACGTAGGGTGAAAACGTCTCCACATAACGGCGCTGCCCTTCCGCATAAATCGTTTGAAACGCGAGACTGGACTTTCCACTTCCGCTTGGCCCGGTAACCACAATCAACTGGTTGAGAGGGAGATCGAGGTCCACCCCTTTCAGGTTGTTCTGACAAGCACCGCGAATTTCAATCGCGTCGGACAGCTTCGCGCGGGACTTCCGGCGCTTCGCCCGATTGGTAGGGTGTTTGCTAGGTTCAGCCATTGCTTGACCATACGACTGCGACTCCCCTTCGGCTCAAGCGGCTTTTTGCGGAAAATACGCTTCTCCGCGTTTTTCTCGCTGATCGTTGTGACATTGATCCGCGCTCGGCATAGAGGCCATTGAAAGCTATGAAATTGCGCCACTTTTTTGCCGTCTTCCTCGTCATCGGACTTTTTCTGGTAGGATGGTTCTTTCACCCGTTGGAAAGTCAGCATGATTCCGATTTCGCAGAGCGCATTTCAGGGCTTCTCTCGGAGAAACTGGAAACGGTCAAAGTCCTGATGACGACCAGTGTCCCGACCCTTCCGGTCGAAGAAGGTGGCAAGAAATTGCAACGTGTGAGTGAGGGCCTGCAGTTGCTTTATGACTTTCGGGAAACTTCCGGCCCCAAAATCCGCGATCGCTCCGGAGTCGGTCAGCCACTCGATTTGACGATCGGGCATGCTTCCGCGGTAGAGCGTTCCAACGGCTCACTCATCGTCAAATCTCCAACCATCCTCGTTTCCGCCAAACCTGCCTCGAAGCTGACAGACGCGGTTCGCCAAAGCGGAGAGTTTACCCTCGAAGCCTGGATCAAACCTCAAAAAGATTCCCAGAGTGGGCCCGCGAGAATCGTTACGTTATCGAAGGATTCAAGTCAGCGGAATTTCACGCTCGGGCAGGATGGAAACCGCTACGACGTCCGATTTCTCACCAACTCGACCGACCGAAATGGCTCACCGTCAGTGGCGACCCCAAGGGGGCAGCTCAAAACCGAGCTGACACAGGTGGTCTACTCGCGGAAACGTTCGGGCGAAACCGTCCTCTATGTAGATGGTAAGCAGCAGGCAGAGCGAAAAACGGGTGAAAGCCTGAAAAGCTGGGATTCCAGCCATCGGTTCGCCCTCGCCAACGAATTGACCAATGATCGTGCCTGGCTCGGAGAGTTTCACCTTGTTGCAGTCTACAGCCGGGCTCTTTCGGCGGAAGAGATCCACCAAAACTTCAAAGCAGGAACGGATCCCGGAGGAAGCGACGAACTCCTGGTCGATAGCTCACCGCCGGAACCAAAGATCAAGTTGCCTGCGGTCCAGCTTCCCGGCGGAAATTCGCTCACCAACGTGGATTTCGAACGCCACGTCATGGGAATCCTCACCCGTCAGGGATGCAACACCGGATCCTGTCATGGTTCCCTCCAGGGAGACAGCGATCTGGAGCTAAGTCTGTTTGGTCATGCTCCGGAGCCGGATTATTACTCCATTGTCGATGAGAGTTTCGGCCCTTTCGCCAATCCCCTTGCTCCGGAAAAAAGCGCCCTGCTTCGCAAACCAACTCTCCTCTCCAGACACAAAGGAGGCGAACACTTTTCGCAACGCTCCTGGCAGTACAAGGTCTTAAAGAACTGGATTCAGGGAGGCGCGGTTTACAGCAGCGGAAGTGGCGACGTGATCGGAGTCGAAATCACACCTCCCCTGCATCGATTCTCCCGCCCCGGGAAGACGGTGCGTCTCAAGGTCGAGGCGACGTTTGCCGACGGAACCCGCGAAGATGTAACCCCGTTCTGCAAGTTTGAGATTGAAGACGATTTTGTGGCGGTTGTGAGCGAAGACGGGCAGGTGCGCGCCAAGCACCCCGGCGACACGGCAATTGTCGTATCCTATCGCGACGAAGTCGTCGCCTCCCGGGCACTGGTCGCGACACCGGTGGGCTACCTTGAAGAAGCCAAAAAATGGCTCAGGAATCCGGGCACGCTGTTGCCGAACGCTCACTACATCGACCGCGAAATCATGACCAAGCTGGATGCGCTCAACATCGAACCGTCTGAACCGGCATCTGATGGCGAGTTTTTGCGCCGAGTCTACATCGATACGATCGGACGCCTGCCCAGTCCTGATGAGACACGAGACTTCCTGGCCGACAACAATCCTGACAAGCGTTCCAAACAAATAGACGAGCTTCTTCGTCACCCGCTTCACGCTGCTCTCTGGGCCAGACTCGAAGCCTCGGAAGCGCAAAACTCTAATTTACAAGCCATTCTCCGTTCCTCGCTCGAGCGGTCTACTCATCTTCCAGTCGCTTCTTTGAC
>JBCDHN010000766.1:0-2348 GCA_038749915.1 Verrucomicrobiota bacterium
AAAAGTGAATCGGCATGGAACTGTTCTTCGGGCCGAACAAGCGACCCCGTTTGGGTGAGATGGGGAAGCGGCCCGCTGGGATCGGGAAGCTCGCCGGAGGGGACCTTGGGTTTGGGCAGCTCTTTCGTGGACAGCGCGGGCGCCTCGATTTCGGCCATTTCCTGGGGCAAATGCACCGTGGATCCCCCGTCTCCAGGAACAAATAGTTTCTGGGTTGAGCGCTTCAGCAATCCGGCGTCGGAGACCTTGTTCTCTTTCACCAATTCCTTCCACGGCTTTTCGATGGTGCGCGGCGGGATGTTCGTTAATCGGTGTGTGGAGACATCCAGCCCATCCGAAGACCAATCGATCACTTCGTTGAAAGCATCCTCGCCCGTCGCCCCAGGACATTGTGCGTGGAAGAGCTCTCCCTGATAAATAAAGACATCGGCACTGTGTTCTTCGCCTGTGATGTGCAGCAACGTGTTATTGCCGCTGAGGCATTCGACCGAGATCAGATCCAGAACATCGACTTTTTCTCGCCGGCGGACAATGGCAGCGGGCGCGTTGGGGCCTGGATTCAGTAAATGATAAATGTCATGAATGAGCTGCTCAAATTCCTCATGCGTCGCGGGGCGCCGATAAAAAACATTGGCTCCGTTTTGCACGGCCTGAAAGCGATCCAGCTCATTGGCATCCGCGCTAAGCGCCACAAACTTCGCGGTCGGAATCCGATTCTTCAGCATGAGGAGAAGTTGGCTGCCATCAAATCCGGATATTGTCATGTCCACGACCACAAGTTCGTACTTGCCGCCCGTTAACTGCATGGCACGAAAGGGATCCGTCTCAATATCAACTCGGCCAGTGCCACCGGTCTCTTCAATCAAGTGGTGGCGCAGTTCATTTGCCCAAGCTGTTTCAACGGAGAAAACCAACGCCTGTCCAAACATCCCACTCACTATGGTTCCGCTCCTGGTTCAAACAAGAGGAAATCTTCAATCCTTGCGGAAAGTCGAGAGAACCTCATCCGAAAAGTATCCACCAAACTGCGATTAAGAGTTGCTCCTGACGTGGCCAACAGGAAGAATACCCAGCTACCCTGCAATCCTTATGTTTCCACGTGTTTTAAACGGTATTCTGACCCGACTCGCGCGGGTGATCTATGCCCACGCAGGAATCATCGTCATTGCAACCGTCCTAGGAACGGCATTGGCGGGCTATCTCGCCTACACCCACTTCGAGATCAAAAACAACATCGGCTCGATCCTGGATGAAAATTCCGGCTCCAACCGCGCCTATCTCAAATACAAAAAAGAGTTCAACGTTGATGAGGAATACGTCCTGGTCATCCGCTCCGATGATCCGGAGCTGAACAAGAAGGCCGCGGATTTTCTGGCTGAGAAAATCGTCTCCATCGGCGAAGGCATCCGGCAGGTTTTTTACAAAATCGATTTCAGCAAGCTCGCACCCAAGCTACTGCTCTACCAAAACGAGGAAGAGCTGAAGGATATTCGCGAGCAAATCCTCGGTATGACGCAGCAGCTTGAAGCCGAGAATCCTCACCTCGATCTTGCCACACTGCTGAACCAAACCACCGCAAGCTTCGACGACGACTACCTGCGCAAGAAAAGCAACTGGAAGGAGTTCAAACCATTCATCGCCCGCTTCCTTGCGATGATCGAACGGTTGGCCGATGCGCTCGAAGGCAAAACCATTGCTCCACTACCCAACAGCTTTGGTGACACCGCCGCCGTAGGTGAAGAGAAAGAAAAGCAAGACGCCCGCGATGCGGCGGATGAACCCGCGAAGAGCTCCACGGACAGCAATTCACTGACGATCGAGAAGGACGAAGAAAGCGAGATGATCGGTCCCGAGCAAGTGGCACAGCTGATCAAGGACAACGAATACGTCACCTATCTCGACGGCAAGATGCTTCTCGTTCTGGCCACGCCAGGCGTGCGCGAGACGGATTCCACCTCTCCCTACACGACAACACTTCGGAAAATCCGTGAACACATCAAAGAAACCGAAGCCAAATTTCCCGGCGTCACCATTGGTCTGACCGGCGAGCCCGTGCTCAACGACGATGAAATGCAGACCGCCATGGTCGATGCCATCTGGGCTTCCAGCATCACTTTTGCGCTGATTACCGTGCTCTTTATCGTCGGCTATCGCGAACGCACCCGCCCCTTCCTCGCTATCCTGACACTGCTGCTGGCCGTTGTCTGGTCCTTTGCTTTCACCATGCTTTGGGTCGGGCACCTCAATGTCATCACCCAGGCTTTTGTTCCCATGATGTTGGGCTTGGGCATCGACTTCGGCATCCAGATCCTGGGCCGTTATGAGGAAGAATTAGCCAAAGGCAAAAG
>JBCDHN010000767.1:0-2343 GCA_038749915.1 Verrucomicrobiota bacterium
GTGACTGAAACCGGTATGGAATCGCTTGGTGCCAGACGGTCCCAGAAGGTGTCCATCTGGCTTGAATCCAGTTGCTGAAACTGTTGCAGGCCGCCAAACCCCAACAACACGCTGAGCAGGAAGAGCGGCCTGAGGTTCGGTCGCCAGATGATCGTTCCCGTCAAGGCCGCGGCAATGCTCCACCAAACGAGGGAATGAAGCGGAATCAGGTGGGCCAAACCAATCCCAAAAACCGCATAAATTGCCGCAAAGAACAGCGGATCTTTGGACAAGGCCGTTTGGAACTGGCGGGAAACAAAGGCAATCATGCGGAGGGGGAGAGCCAGTCGAGACTAGGGAGAAAGTGGAAACCTGGCAAATGGGAAAACAGAAAGCACAATCGACTGACTTGACGAAATCTAGACCTGCGCGATAATCCATGCCCTGCTCACGCTGAGAAGCGAGAATCGAGCATCTAGTTAAGAACCTTTATAAATTAGGAATTCTTAATTGATCGCTCTCGGGTTCCAGAATAACATCTGGCGCATGCGGGTATAGCTTAACGGTAAAGCCCCAGCCTTCCAAGCTGGTTATGTCGGTTCGATTCCGTCTACCCGCTCCATTTCACCCTGCGCCACCGTTGTATTTAAACCGACTTTTCAAGCTTGTCTCTCTGCACCTTTTGGTCGCCTTCACTCTTTTTGGTAACCCATTCGATCTTGCGCAAAGTGCTCAAAACGAGGATGTTGAGTCTAAAGTCGCTGCCGCGATTCTTCAACTCATTGCCCGGGGAGACGCCAATCCAAGCGATGTGGGGATTTTGGTGGAGGATTTCATCATTGTGGACCCGACGACGGCGCCCGACGCAGTCAAAGGTGCTCTGGAGTTGCTCAAGGACTACGAGGATGTGGTTGAGCGGGTGGTGAAAGGGGCGGTTGAGTTGGCACCGGAACAAGCGGAGGAGATTGTCGCCGCGGCAATCGATGTGGCGCCGGAACTGGAATCCACCATTCGAAAAACGGCTGCTGATTCCGTGGTTTCATCCGAGCCGGAAGAGGAGAAGACTCCGTATGTTGAGGTGAGCACATTCGTCCCGGAAGATGAGGTTCGGGAGGGAGAGACGCGCTCGCAAATTTCAGATTCGAGGCTGGGGGTGATGCTCGATCGTCGGCTGGCGGGATTCGCGGAAGCGGGAAGTGCGCTGGTGATTCCTGCGAACCAAGCCGAGCCTGGAATGCGGGTCGGTTTTGAGTCCGGCTTTGACAGCAATCGGCGTAATTCACCCGATGCGGAGGGATCCGGATTTGTCAGCGGCAAGCTTGCAGCCACCGGAAGTCTGGAAACAGGCCGAGCTCAGGTTCAGTCCCATATCCGTGGTGGCGCCACTCACTTCTTCGATGGATTGCCAAACCTCGATGAAACGTTCTATGACGCGGAATCCCGGCTCTTTGCCCAATACTCGGTCACGGATCGTGTTTCGGTTTCAAACCAGTTTCGGTTTGAGCTCGACCATGAAGCGGACTTGTTGAGTGGGGTTGCCACTGCTCGTCGGGTAGGTCAATATCGGCACCTTTACAACCGGGTTGCGATCGCTCTTCAGGCTTCCGATTCATTGAGCGGAAGCCTTTCCTACGGCCTAAGCAACATCGCCTTTGAAGAGGAAGAGCTTGCCCGGAGCGAAGATCGGTTTTCTCACATCGTCGGGGCAATGGTCAAAAAGCAGATTGGATCGAGAACGGCAGTTTCCAACACCTATCAGTATTCGCGGACCAATTATGATCAAGCCGACCAGGATTATCGCAGCCACCTGGTCCTCCTCGGAGTTGACCACCAGTTCTCTCCCCAGCTTCGTGCCAGTATCGGAGTTGGAGCGGAGATGCGTCGCTACATCGATCCTGGCATTGGCAGGCGTTCCCTCCCGTTCGTGGAGTCCAACCTGATTTTTCTTCGCAACTCGGCTGCTCAACTCAGAGTGTTCAGTCGTTTCGGGCTGGATGACCGGGAACTATCGCTGCTCGGTTTTCAAAGCCGCCAGAGTTTCCGATCTGGGGTTGAACTTGCCGTGGAGGTTGCTCCCAAAGTGACAGTGACTGCTGAACTTGACTACTTGCGCAGCCAATTTGAGGGCGGCGCCGGACTTCACGAGGACGCCCTCCTCGCCGCCATTACCGGACGCTATCAGGTGGGGGAAAACCTGTTCCTGACTACCGGCTACTCGTTTGGCGCGGCGATGTCTGCTCAGGACAGCCGGGACTTTGATCGGCACCGGGTCTGGACCGGACTCACGGGTGCATTCTAGGATTGGCGCAGAACTAGAATGCACCGCCGTTGGAATCCTGCTCATGGAGATTTAGCCTCTCGAAC
>JBCDHN010000768.1:0-2342 GCA_038749915.1 Verrucomicrobiota bacterium
CCCGTTACCTCACAGGACTGTGCAAGACCTATTTGACTGAGGATTAAAAAAAGAACAATGAATAGGTGGTGAAGAGAAACCTCTTTTGGCTTAATCAGATTTAATGGAATCATGGAGCTGAAAGATCGTAGAGCGTGGTTAAATCGCCAAAAATTCCCCAGGATTCCGCAGAATGGGCGGAAATTCCCAAAAACGTGGATAGGTTTCCGTCGATGCCATTGGCTCCGCGGTTGGCCCAGACTTCAAAGCGCCGATCTTCAAACGTCGCGGCGAGGTTCCATTCTCGGATCGGAAGGCTGTTGCCAAGAAACACAATGGACTTGGCTGGAATTCGCTTCGAGAGGCTGCGGATCAAGGCGGGCTCGCTCTGCGGAAATGCCGCAAAGAGTGCTTCCAATTTTCCCTGTCTGCCTTGGTCGTTTCGAATTAGATTCGTCGTTGGTTTGCCCTCAAATTGCAGCGATTGCAGGGATCCAAACATGACGCTTTTGCGGGCCAGCCCCGTAAAGCCCCTGCCCAGAACCGACATCACCTCAACGTCGGGCAGATTCTCGAGATCACGCCAGAATCGGCAGCTGGGAACGCCTCCGATTCTCAGCACCGTCTTTGGTAAATCGCTCTGAACGACGGACTCACCGGATTGCAACATCAGCTTCGAAAGTTGAGGAGATTCTCTCAACCCGCACGTGGCGTCCGCCAAAATCGGAGAACCCAAGTCCACCAAAAACTCGTGGACCGATGAACGGTCCTTCCGTTGAATCGCACCCAAAAGGACCAGATCAGGAATGAAGGAAAACTTTGCGCTCCGGCTTTTGGTGATCGGTTCGGAAAAGGGGGGATCCGGAACGTTCGGAGGTGCGGGATGCTTTTCTTTCCTGCCGGATGAGAGCAGAGGCTCATCAAAACAGACGTTAAGATGAGCCGGTCCCCAGCCATCCCATCGTTTGAGATCGAAGTTCTCGTCCTGCACATCCCAGCTATCCCGCGCATACATGCAGAAGATCCCGGCCTGTTCGATGGCTTGCGGCGCCCCGGAGTTACGGAAGTCCTTGGGCCGATCTCCGGTGATGCAAAGCAACGGCGCGCGAAGATAGGTGGCTTCGATCATGGCCGGGAGCAGTTCGGCGACCGCGGTTCCCGAGGTCGTGATAACGGCGACTGGCGCTTCCTGATCGCGGCAACGTCCCAACGCGAAAAACGCTGCGCTTCGCTCCTCGAAAAACGACCAGACTTGAATCTCGTGCCGCATGACCTCCAGAACCAACGGGCTATTGCGTGATCCGGCACAAACCACAAATTCGCGAACCCCGATTTCCAGGCATTGCTGGATGGTGGTTTGGGCAAGGTTTTCGCTCGGCGACATCTTCGCTCCCTTCGCCCGACCTGTAGTTGGATGCAACCGATTAGCCGACTCGACAGAATGCCCTCCCAAGTCCAGATTCAGCGATGGGAACGCCCACCATGCAATCGATGGCAGTTCGAGATTTTGATCTGGCTGAGACACTTGATTCCGGTCAGGTTTTTCATTGGCTGGAGACGGGTGACGGCGGTTTTGTCGGCTGTATCGGAGATGTTCCGGTCGTTTTGAGGCAGCAGAAAGAGCGGTTGATGGTTTCAGGAGCCGTGACCCGTGAGGCAATTCAGAGCTACCTCCGTCTCGATCAAACCCACGAGGATGCGATTGCATCATTGTCGGCTGATGATGAGCCGCTTCAGGAAGCGATGGCGTTCTGCTCCGGACTGAGAATTTTGCGTCAGCCTTCCTGGGAATGCCTCGCGACATTCATCACCTCATCGTTAAAACAAGTGGCCCACATCCGGCAAATTTCGCTGGAGCTTCGGCGGCGTTTTGGAGAGCGGCGTGCGATTGATGGGCACAAAGTCTTTGCCTATCCCACTCCACAGGCTCTCTCCGAGGCTGGAGAGACGGAGTTGCGATCCTGTGGGCTTGGGTATCGGGCGAAGAGTCTTTTTCTGGCCGCTGATGCCATTGCCGGTGGCCAGATCGATTTGAGGGACGCCGAAGGTTTGCCGAATGAAGATGCGAAGGCGTTTCTATGCCAGATGCACGGTGTGGGGCCAAAAATCGCGGACTGCGCCTTGCTCTTTGGTTTTGATCGGCTCAGTGCTTTTCCGGTCGACGTCTGGATCGAGCGAATCCTGCGGGAACGTTACTTTCCCAGGCGCCGCAAACCGCTTTCCAAAAAGGAGCTGGAAAAATGGGCGCTCCAGCATTTCGGCGACTACGGGGGACTGGCCCAGCAGTTCCTCTTTCACTTTGCCCGCAAAGGATCGAAGAAGACCGTCGCGGCCTAACGTTCGGCCTCGATCGCCGATTCGAC
>JBCDHN010000769.1:0-2339 GCA_038749915.1 Verrucomicrobiota bacterium
AAATCACCGCCGCAATTGCCTCCTATAACCAAGACGCAAAGTTCTCGATCATTCTCGATCGCTCTGCCGAATCCGCCAACGGCATTCCCCAAGTGCTTCACGCCCCGGGTGTAACGGACATAACCGATGCCATCATCGCCAAAGTCAAGGCGGGCAAGTGATGATGAGTCAGGTGACGTTGCCAGTCGATCGGCTTTCTGAGATCTGGCCGTCAGACCGACCCCAGCTCAAAATCGGTGCGTTGCTCCACGGAGCTTCGACTACCAGCTCCCTCGAACCAACCCTCGATGTCTTGGAGCGTCTGAACGGGCAAGCTTTTCATCTCAAGGCCTTGTTTGGCCCTCAGCATGGCTTCGCCGGAACGACTCAAGACAACATGATCGAGTGGTCGGGCTACCAGCATCCTCGCCTCGACATCCCCGTCTACAGCCTTTATGGCGAGCATCGCAAGCCAACTCCTGAGATGCTCGACGGACTTGATGCCCTTTTCGTCGATTTGGTGGATGTCGGAGCTCGCTACTACACTTTTATCTGGACCTTACTTTTGTGCATGGAGGCCTGCAGGGAAGCAGACGTGGAGGTGATTGTTGCGGATCGGCCCAACCCACTGAATGGAGAAACGATCGAAGGCGATCCTCAGGATCCCGGTTATGAGTCTTTTGTTGGGCTGCATCCGATTCCAGTGCGACACGCCAAGACCATTGGTGAATTGGCGAACGAGACCTTTCGCGAACGCGCCCCGGCTCGTCTCACGATTCTTCCGATAGATGGATGGGAGCGTGAAATGTGGCATGACGACACCGGATTGCCCTGGACGATTCCCAGCCCGAATATGCCGACGCTGGACACGGCGACGGTCTACCCGGGAATGTGTCTCCTCGAAGGAACGAATTTGAGCGAGGGTCGAGGCACCACGCGTCCTTTTGAACTTTTTGGCGCTCCCTGGATTAAAGAGGAAGTGTTCACCAGGGAACTCAACCAGCTTGGGCTCCCCGGTTGCCACTTTCGATCTCTTTCCTTCGAGCCGACCTTTCAAAAGCATGCCGGAGTCATCTGCCACGGCGCTCAACTTCACGTCACTGATCGGGACTGTTTTCTCCCACTCCGAACGGCCATGGAAATCCTCCGGCTCGTCCGCGAAACCTATCCGCAATTCTCATGGAATCCGCCTCCCTACGAATATGAGACCGAAAAACTCCCCATCGAAATCCTGCTTGGCGGTCCCGTGGAGAACTACTTCCCGTAAGTCTATCGTCGACTCAAACGCCAGAAAAGCAGCATCCCGAGGGACAGGAAAATGACATTTGGTGTCCACATGAGTAGATGGGGGAAGGCATCTGGATTCTCGTGGAACATCTCCGCAATCACGATGAAAAGGAAATAGGCAATTGCGATGATGAGGCTCAGTGCGAACCCAACTGTGGTTTCGCGCCGTTGCGCGGTGATTCCAAGCGGAATACCGATAAAGGTAAAGGTGATACAAGCCATTGAGAGGGAGAATCTTTTGTGGAATTCCGTCAGGAGCGTTGATCTTCGTTTTGGATCCTCTTTCGCGTCCCGAATCTCGCGACTCAGTTCCGCCACAGTCATAAAGCTCGGCCGCTCTTTGCGATGCCGCTCTTTCAACTCCGCCAGAGACAACTGAAGAATCGCTTCCCCCGGCTGGACCATTTGCGCCTGCGTGAAGTCACGGGTTTCAATACCCGTTGCCTTTTCCAAATGAGCCTTGGTCAGTTCCAGATAAAGGTCGTCGTTGTTTCCTGGCTCAAACCCAATGATCGCCTCATCCGCCTGAACAAACATTTCCGGTCGTTTTCGATCGGAGAGCTTCACCAACTGCAGATTCTTTAATTTGTACTGCCCTGATTTCTCGTCGATCAATTCTCGCTCAGTCGTGAACAATGAGTAGCCGGGCAGGGTGTTAACGACCTCATCGTTCACAAACATCGCGCCCGGATTTTCCGTGGCCAGCTCAAAGAAGATTTGTGCGATCTTGGCTTGGGATTTCGGTGCGATCTCAACGTTCATCATGAAGGTGATCGAGGTCATGAGGATCCCGATGACGAAGACCGGAGTGCAGATTCGGGCCATGCTCAGCCCGGCCATCCGCAATGCGGTGAGCTCATTGTCCGCCGACAACCGCCCAAAGATGAGCAGAATCGAAGTCAGAAACGCCCATGGGATCGTGAAAATCAGAGAGAACGGCAGGACGTTGGACGCGAACTCAAAGACAAATCCCCATCCGAGCTCCGGGTGCTGACTGATGACGCCAATCAGTTTCTTGAACAAATTCGCCAGTACGAGCACCACGCTGAGGACAATTGTCGCCGCGATGATAG
>JBCDHN010000770.1:0-2326 GCA_038749915.1 Verrucomicrobiota bacterium
CGACTTTGCCGTCCTGTATGTAGAGAGAGTATCCCACTTGGGAGCCACCGTGGGAAACGATGACTCCGTTCAAGTTCTCACCCGATACCTTCGCGGAAATCGTGAAAGATTTTTTGGCGATGTTAGGAGCGCTTCCCGGCGAGAAGTCATCACCAATTTTGGCCTTCTTCCAATCAATTGGTTTGGATGGCTTTGATCGATTTCTGGGCTGGGCCGGATAGAGTGTTACCGGATTTTCGACCAGTCCGGCAGGTCGAACTCCTGGCCCCGGTTTCCCGTCACCAATATCTGCGATCATTTTCTCCGCAAGCGACTGGAGGCGGCTGACCAAATCAGGGTGCTGTTCGGCGACATTGGTGATTTCACCAATCTCGTTGTCGAGATTGTAGAGTCGCAACCCCGGTTGAAGCAGATCATCAGGTCGTTCCTTGATTCCCATTCCAAGACTCTGTGGACCGAGTGCTAGTTTCCATGGGCCCGAACGAACCGCCGAAAGTCTGGTTCCCTTGTAATAGTACCAGGCTTCATGGGGCGATGACTTGGTTTCACCAAGCAAGAGGGGAGAGAGGTCATGGCCGTCAATTTTGATTTCTTCCCGCAATGATCCACCAGCGAGGCTGACGAAGGTTGGTAAGATATCTGTTGTCCCGGAAATCGCATCGCTGCTGGTTCCTGGTTCGATCTTTCCAGGCCAACGCACAATCGTCGGTTCACGAACGCCGCCTTCAAGGGTTCCTCCTTTGCTGCCGCGAAGTGGGCCGGAAACTCCTCCTGCAGCGCCTTTCGAGGCCCAAGGTCCATTGTCACTGGTGAAGACAACCAAGGTTTCTTCATCCAGGTTAAGTTTCTTCAACGTCGACAGCACCTGACCAACGCTCCAGTCAACTTCTTCGACCCAATCTCCATAGGTTCCATTGCTGGACTTCCCCGCAAAATCCGGGTGAGGGTATAGTGGGACGTGCATCGCGGTATGCGGGAAGTAGAGAAAGAACGGCTTTTTCTGATTGGCCTCGATGAAGCGGATAGCTTCTTCGGTGTATTCCCGTGTTACTCGGCGCTGGTCTTCGTCTTCGAGTAGCTCCGCAACTTCGGTGTCGCGCATCAGGGGATGAACCTTGAGTCCGTTTTCGAGCGAAATGCGTCCCATGTCATTGGAATAGGGAATCCCGAAGTAGCCGTCGAATCCGTTGTTGGTAGGCAGAAACTCGCGTTGGTCTCCCAAATGCCACTTCCCGACGCACATCGTTGCGTAGCCTTCTTCCCGAAGATAGTCGGCAGCGGTCATTTCATCGGGATTCAGTCCTTTATTCCCAGCGGGAAAGAAGACGCCCGGGACCGAAACCCGTGGCGCATAGCTGCCGGTGAGGATTTGGGCTCGCGAAGCCGAGCAGACGGGCGCGGCATAAAAGCTGGTCAGCTTCATTCCTTCTGCTGCCATCTGATCGAGGTTTGGTGTCCGGTTGAGCGTGGAGCCGAAAGGGCCGATATCGCCATAGCCCATGTCGTCGATGAAAATGAGGACAAAGTTGGGTTTTGCGGAGGAGAGCAGGGGAATGAGGCAACAGGCAAGGGCGGTAAGGAAAATGCGCATCCAGCCACTGGAGAGGAGTTCGCGCAAAGATCAACCGGTTGCGCAAGATGACTCGGCGGCTTACAGCGGGTGATGCGAAGAATGCTCAAACTCCTGCTGGTTTTCGTGGCCGCCGAAGTGGGGATGGCTCAGAATCAAAATGGGCCTGCGGTTCCTGACACTGTCGAGAAGCTGGCCGATCTCACCTACAAGGAAGTCGATGGGATCAACCTTCAACTCGACCTTTACCGGCCCAAAGTCCGAGACGCAAAGTTGCCGGTGGTGGTTTGGGTTCATGGCGGAGGCTGGAAAAACGGAAGCAAGAAAAAGTGCAAGGCCACTTGGTTGGCGGAGAAAGGTTATGCCGTCGCCAGCATTAATTATCGGCTCACCGATGTGGCGCAGTGGCCGGCACAAATCGATGATTGCCACGACTCGGTTCGTTGGTTGAAATCCAAGGCCGCCGAATATGGGCTGGATGCCGAGAACGTTGGTGTTTGGGGATCTTCTGCGGGCGGACACTTAGTGGCGTTGATGGGAACACGTCCTACCGACGAGGGTGGCCAGATTGATGCGGTGTGTGATTGGTTTGGGCCAACGGAGCTTCTCACCATGCCACCGAATAACGTCGGGAACGGCCGCACGGAAGAGGACATTGCCAAGTCCAACGGTGCCAAATTACTTGGAGCGACGGTGAGAGATGTGCCGGACTTAGCTCGCGATGCAAGTGCGCTCGACCACGTGAGTCGCGACGAC
>JBCDHN010000771.1:0-2325 GCA_038749915.1 Verrucomicrobiota bacterium
AGTTGGCGGGCTTGATCCTCGTTCGTATCTTGGCCGGTGAGTTCGAGAGGAACGAGGACGTTTTCCAATGAAGTAAGCGTGGGGATGAGTTGAAAGTTCTGGAAGACGAATCCGACTTTCTCATTTCGCAACGCGGCCCGTTGATCCTCGTTCAACTTGGAAAGGCTCTTGCCATCGAGGAGAACGTCCCCCGAGCTGGGTTCGTCCAAACCGGCGCAAAGTCCGAGCAGCGTCGTTTTACCGCTGCCGGATGGACCAACGATGGCGCAGGTGGAATTTGCCGGGACTGCGAAGTCGATTCCCTCCAGCACGGTAAGGTCGGAGGAATCCGGCTTTTTGAAAGTCTTGGTCAGACCGTTCGTCTCAAGTATGTTGCCATTTTCGGCGCTCATGTTCGTTTTGATACGGATCTGACCCCGGCACGTATCATTTCGTTACATGAATTGCTACAAACCCACGATTCTTCTTCTTTTCCTCGGCCTTTTGCCCGTTTGGAGTTCGGCGGCAGAAAAGCGCCTCCTCATTTTGGGCGATAGCCTGACCAAGGGATACGGTCTCGATCCCGAGGCGTCCTATCCAGCGTTGCTTCAGGACAAGTTGGAAGCCAACACCCCCGGAGAATGGCGGGTTTTGAACGGAGGTGTAAGCGGAGACACGACTGCGGGCGGACTACGCCGCGCACCGTGGCTGCTGAAAAAGCCGGTTGATCTGCTGATCATCGCCCTGGGTGGAAACGACGGCTTAAGAGGCATCGATCCCTCCGAATCCGAGAAAAACCTTCAGGCAATCATCGATGCGGCAAAGGCTTCCAATCCAGAAACCCAAATCGTCATCGCCGGGATGCAGATGCCTGACAACATGGGTAAGGACTACGTTTCCCGCTTCAAAGCCCTGTTTCCCATGATCGCGGAGAAGAACAAACTCGTCCTGATCCCTTTTCTGCTCGAAGGCGTTGCCGGCGATCCTGAGCTCAACCTCCCCGACTACATTCATCCCAACGAGGACGGGCAAAAGATCATCGCGGAAACGGTTTGGGCAGCGATTCAGCCATTGCTCCAAGGCGCGGCTTCCTAACGAGGGGTTGCGTCAATTGACGGTTCGACCGACGATCTCCTCATGATTCGTGTCGAAGACCTCAAAACGCCGACCATCAGCGAGTTGGAGACTCTCGACCGGAATTTGAGCTTTGTTCCGACGACCAACACCTCTCCCAAGGTTCTTTCATCGTCGCAAATCGCGGATTACAACAGCCTTGGATATCTGATGCCGCTCGACGGGTTGAGCGAGCGTGAGATTCGCGATTTACGAGAGTTCTTTGACCGGATTTTGGACGAAGCCCTCGCGCGTGGCGAAACCAGTTACTCGATCAGCACGGCTCATCTGCGCTTCGGAACGATTTACGATTTGATGTTTCATCCGAAGATCGTCGATGCCGTTTCGGACTTGCTCGGGCCGGATCTCGTGGCTTGGGGAGCCCATTTTTTCTGCAAAATGCCGAACGATGGCAAACGCGTCCCGTGGCATCAGGATTGCACCTATTGGCCGCTGACTCCGGCGCGAACCGTAACGGTCTGGCTCGCGATTGACGACGCGTCTCCAGAGAATGCCAATATGCAGTTCATTCCGCGCTCTCATCTGGACGGCGTGATCGGTTATGAAGAAAGCAGGTCGACCGACGATGTGCTGAATATCGCGATTGAGGATGTGTCGGGCTTTGCCGACGGCCCCGTCGATGATGCTCTTAAGGCGGGCCAGTTTTCGATGCATTCGGACCTGCTTCTCCACGGCTCTGAGGCCAATGATTCGGAAAAACGCCGTTGCGGCCTGACGATGCGATATGCGGCCGCCGAGGTGACAGCGCATCTGGGATGGGACGCGAAAGGGGTGGTCGTTCGCGGCGAGGACAAGGCCAAGAACTGGAGAAATCTCCCTCGCCCGGATTAGCTCCGGTGAAATTCGTGTTCGACAAGCCGCGCTTCCGCCGTGAAAACTGATATCCCGATGGACGAACCGAACCTGACCCGCGAAAACGATCCCGCCTACGAGCAGGAGAAAGAAACCGTGAAACGCCTGCATCAGGCGCGAGGTCAAATCGAAGCGGAGCTGGCCAAAGTCATTGTCGGTCAGAAAAAAGTGATCGATGAGTTGCTGATTTCCCTGCTCTCCGGTGGACACTGCCTCATCACCGGCGCTCCCGGCCTCGCCAAGACCTTGCTAGTCAAAACGCTCGCTGACGTCTTCGATCTCTCGTTTCAGCGGATCCAGTTCACGCCCGACCTCATGCCGGCCGACATTACCGGCACCGAGATCATCGAGGAAACCGCC
>JBCDHN010000772.1:0-2314 GCA_038749915.1 Verrucomicrobiota bacterium
CGAACTTCTTCTCAAACGTGGATTCGGCGCGTTTGCGCATCATATTCAGCGCCATCTCGATCTGCTTTTTGTTCAGCAAGCCGTCCTTGTCACGATCCAGGCGACTCATGATCTTTGCGGCCCCTTCCTCAACCGATGGCGCTTTGTCCTCGCTGGGAGCGGTGGGCAGCTCGTGGCCCAGTTCCTGGGCTTTCGCCTGCAAATCATTCCAAATCACGGTGCGTTGCAGGTTCAATATCTGGATGAGCTCCGTTTCCGAAAACGCCCCGTCTCCATTTGCATCCCCTTTGCTGAGCAGCTTTTGCATTTCCGATTGGGGAGCCGGCAGCGCTGAACCGATGGAAAGGGCAAGGAGAGTCGCAGCAAGGAGGGAAAAAAGGGTAGAGGAAGTTGCTCGTGATGTTGGGTAGAAACTGTTTTTCATGGTTGAACGCAGGATGGGGTTCGGGAGCAGTCCCGAGCCCGGCACGTACCGTTGTCACGAAATTAAACCGCGGTTCGGCTCATTTGGTTACAGTTCAACCGAAAAAGGGTTTCGAATTGTCTTTGCCGGAACCTGCTGCAAATGCGAGTTGGGTCTTGAGAGTCGCATTTACTGAACTTATCTGTTGGTCTAATGGACCACGGCTTGAATATTTCCTCCATCAAAAACAAAAATAGTGTCCTAAGTGGAGTGGCTACCATCATTCTTGCATCCATCTTGTCTGAAGCAGGTGAAGAGACTGGTCAAAGAAGAATTCTAGAGATCACGGTTAGGGGACCGCTAACGGAGAGCTTCGCGATTGAAACTCTCTTCTTAGAGAGTCCGGATGCGAAGATAACTGTCAGACAGTTTCGGCCCTTGGTTGAAAAATTGGATCCAGAGCGACCCAAACTTGAGATGTTCGCTTTCGAACTGGCTGAGATTTGGGAGGGAGATCGTCGGGTGGTGCGGTACGAAAACGACCCTGTGGAGAATAGAATTGGTCCTCGTCCCGGTGAGCGGCGCGAATTGGAGATACTTGTCGGCCAGCTGTGGAATCGAGGCAACCACGAGGAGCGACGTGGCAACGAACTTTACGTGGTAACGATTTCGCAGCAACAATCTGGCACTTGACCAAGTGCTTTGGAGCGACCCCAACTCTGGAAGATGCCCACCTTGAATTTGATACTTGTCTCTGTCCTCGCGGTTTTGCCCGGTATGATGACGGCGGGCGAACTTCGTGTCGAAACGCCTGCCGAGCTGCGAAAGGCGGCGAAGGAGGCAACGCCCGGAGACGTTGTTGTGTTGGTGGGCGGCGATTGGAAGGATGTGCAGGCGAAGCTGGTCCTGACAGGCACACCGAAGCAACCGGTCACGATTCGTTCCGAAGTGGTGTGGACAGGAGAGTCATCGCTGGAGCTGATCGGCGAGCATGTCGTGTTGGACGGATTTAGCTTTCGGGAGGGGAGTCTGGAGACCGGTCATGTGATGCGAATTCGCGGAGCGCATTGCCGGGTAACGCGCTGCACCATTGTTGACTACAATCCCAAAAAGATCAGCACGCGGTATCACTGGCTGAGTCTCGATGGGCATCATCATCGGGTGGATCATTGCCGGTTTGCCGGCCAGAACCATTCGGGAGTGACCCTGGTGGTTTGGTTGGCGGGCGATGGCGAAGTTGGTCATCATCGAATCGAACGAAACCATTTCCTGAATCGGGGCCGGGGAGACGACAACGGTTTTGAGACGATTCGGATTGGAACGAGCGAACACTCGATGAAGTCCGCCACTTGTGTGGTAGCAGAGAATCTATTCGAAAACTGCGACGGCGAAATTGAGCTCATCTCCAACAAGTCTTGCCGCAATGTCTATGAGAGGAACACGATCGTCGGCTGTGCCGGTGCCCTCACGTTGCGACACGGAAACGATTGCGTGGTCCGCGAGAACCTGATTCTGGGTGATGGAGATCGGCAGTCGGGTGGGGTTCGTGTGATTGGCGAAAGGCACCGGATCATTGGAAATCACATCGAAGGGGTCGGCGACCGAATTGGAGGGGCGATTGCGCTGAGTGCCGGCGTGCCGGACGCAGAATTAAACCAGCATCAGCAGGTGCGCGATGTGATCATCGATCGCAACACGCTGATGAACAATGCTGGGGAAGAAATCGTGAAGGGCCACGGCGAGGGCAGTCGCGGCCGGATGTTGATGCCGAAAGATGTGACGGTGACGAATACCCGGAGAAGTGGGAAACCCGAAATGCAAAGGCTGAAGCCCGAGGATGTTGGGCCGGAAGCCCGTGGGCTTGAGAAATCGAAATAGGATCAACGTGGTTTGTCCAGAAAGTCGCGAACC
>JBCDHN010000773.1:0-2313 GCA_038749915.1 Verrucomicrobiota bacterium
CGGGTAGATTGGCAGCAGATTCACGACGGACCAGATCACGTTGATAAAAACAATGAGGGTCACCATCCACCTCACATACTCGTTCTGAAGATCCACCAACAACCAAACCGGCAAGGCCGCAAATCCCACGACCAACCCAGCAGCAGGACCTGCGAGTGTGATAATGATGTTTTCGCGCTTGGAAAAAAATCCCTCGGCCGAGGCATCGCCACCAAACCCGTGAAGCCGGACGCGCGGGTTTCCGCCGAATTTCCGAAAGGCAAAGGCATGACCAAATTCGTGCCAGAGGATGGAAAGAAAAACGATCGGCACTCCAACCAAGCCAAGCCGAAACTGCAACGGCTCGGTCGATGCCCAGATCCCGCTCGCGAATACGAGGATCAATCCGTGCGACCAATGCACGGATACAGGAAAGCCAAGAAGACGAAACCGCCACATACGGCGACCATAGTCCGCCGCACGCGCCGCGACAGAAGAAATTCGGGGACCCGGGATTCGAACCCGGCATCCCTGAAAAATTTCCAAAAAACTCAGTCGCTGTATCCCGTCTCACCATGGGAAGCGAGATCGAGACCTTCATTCTCCTCCGTCTCGCTGACGCGGAGACCACCGGTGATCATGCCGACGATTTTCAAAATCGCGAAACTGACGACAAGCGTCCAGACAATGGTGATCACCGAAGCGAGCGCCTGTGTGACGAACTGAGAACCCGCTTCGAATTCCCCAATTCCACCAAACGGCATCGCCTGAGCGCCAAGGATTGCCACGAGTAACGTTCCCACAAGCCCTCCCACACCGTGGACGCCGACCACATCGAGAGAGTCATCATACTTGAACTTCATCTTAATGATTGCGCAGAAGAACCAGCAAAGGATTGCCGAAGTCGTGCCGATGATGAGCGCGCCGAGCGGCCCCAGTGCACCGGAAGCCGGCGTGATCGCGGCGAGACCGGCAATCGATCCTGTCGCCGCACCCAACATGCTGGGCTTTCCAAACTTGAGCCATTCAATCAGCATCCAGACAAATGCTGCAGTCGCCGCAGACGTGTGCGTAACGATCAACGTAAGCGCCGCGTTTCCGTCGGCGGCGAGACCGCTTCCGGCATTGAACCCGAACCAACCGACCCAAAGCATGGCCGTCCCTGTCACGGTCATCGGCAAATTGTGCGGCGTGATCTGTGCGTCCGGCCATCCGTTGCGCTTTCCAACGAGAATACAGGCAACAAGCGCTCCGATTCCCGCCGTGATGTGGACAACGATCCCACCCGCATGATCGACGATGGCGCCGGACTCAATTCCCGGCATGGCACCGCCGCCCCAAACCATGTGGCAAATCGGGAGGTAAACGAGAATTGCCCACAACGTCGTGAAGAGGAGCATTGCGGAAAACTTCATGCGTTCGACGAACGCCCCTACCATGAGGGCGGGCGTGATGATGAAGAACGTCATTTGGAACGCATAGAAAATGAGTTCCGGAATGTGTTGCCCACCTGAAGTGAACGTCTCAACCGTCGCGTCCAATCCGACTCCATTGAGGAACGCCTTCCCGAATCCTCCAATGAAATTGTTCCCGGCGTCGAATGCCATCGAATACCCGAAAGCGAGCCAGAGGATCGTCATCACGCAGGTAATCGTGAAGCAATGCATCAATACACTGAGGACGTTCCGGCCTCGAACAAGCCCGGCGTAAAAGAGGCTCAGCCCCGGGATAGTCATGAACAGAACTAATGCCGTGGCCACGATGATCCAGGCGGTATGCCCGGTATCAATATCGACGCCATCACCTTCCGCCGCTGCGGCGGTCCCCAAGGAAGCGAGAAAGAAGAGAAGAGCAGTGATCGAGTTTCGGAATTTACGGATAGTCATCAGGTTCAGGAGGTTGTTAGGTATGAATTAAATTCATGCTGAATGCATACCTCCCTTCCGTCAACCCGCGAAGAGACGGTTTGTCACCGAGACGCAAACGGATTCCCAATCGTCGAAATTGCCGCCCACTCAGCACTTGTTTGGCTTCGATCTCCCCAGAATGGACCAGCTCTCTCTTTCTCTAAATTCTTTAAGCTATGAGTTTTCTACACCCCTTTTTTGCAGACGCCACTGCTGAACTCAATGGCTTTTGGAATCGTGAACTTCCGCGCGAAATATCCCATCCCTGGGAGAATGGTCATATTTTCTGACCCATATTTTTATTGTCATTTTTTTTGACCCAAATAAAAATGTGTCATATTTTATGACTCATGGAATGGAAGACCATCTTTATGGGAGACATCACCAACAGTCGGGAGCTTTCGAATCCAACGAAGGCTCAGGCTGA
>JBCDHN010000774.1:0-2309 GCA_038749915.1 Verrucomicrobiota bacterium
CACGCCTTCGATCCACTCTGGAAAGAGATCGGGATCCATCGGAGGAATCTCAGTCGGATTCGGCAATTGACGATCCAGGTTAACGCCAAAGCTCACATCATAGTGGGCTCCGGGACAACGGGTGGAACGGCAGAGCGCATAGACGCGGTAAGTCCCCTCCGGCAGCCCGCTCACGCGCAATGCCAAGTCCTCATCCCAGGGGCGATGGTCTTGGGCAAGCGCCGTATTGAACGCGCCCTTCGCTTTCGTCTGAGCTCTCCCCCACGGATCGATCGGCATGGCATCCCAGTCGATTTTGCCATCCCCATGGCCGTAATCCACTTGGATGGGATGCGGACAAAAATTGCCATCCGCCATCACGAAGGTCCCGGACTGATCGCCGACGATCTGGGTCCAGGCGTTTTCATGCGCAAACATGTCGCCAGCGGCGTGAGCGGGAGCATACGTACCAGTGTAAAGACCAGCCCTGCGCCCGATATCGAATTGCAGTTTGATCGGTTGGGATTGGATCAGGCGATCGCGCTTCATTTCTGAGAATGGCTGCTCGTCGAAAGCAATATCCTCAATCTCCTCCCCAACCGTTACCGCGGTGTGGCCCAGCAGATTCTGCTCGCTCAACACCCGTTCCTCCTCATCCGTTCGAGCCACGATCACTTCTCCGTTCAAAACGTGCACGTCCGTCTTACCTTTGGGAGTTGCGTTTAACGCAAATTCTGTGCCTAAGTCGATCACCTTGCCTTTGGGAAATTTCACCACGAAGCCGTGCGCCGACGGTGGGCAATTGGCCGCCAATTTTCCATACAGGAGATGGCACTTCATCGGATCGTTCAGGTTCAACCTCGCCGGGCCCTCGACGGTGACCGTGGCTCCGCTGGAGAACTGAACTTCGAGAATTCCTGAACTTAGCCGAAGACCTTTCTGGTTGATCGGCTGGCCAACGCCTGCGGGTTTATTTTTCGGACGAAACCACTCCACATCTATGGCGCGGGTCAGTACGAAATCCGGAATCGGCTCAGGTTCCATGACAAACTCAGGAGCCGTTGGCACAGGCGTAAACGACTGACTGAGGAAAAAGCCAACAGTGATCAATGCTGCCGCAGCGGTCGCCAGAAGCGCCAACCGTCCACTCAAACCGTTTACCGGAAACGGAACGACCTTTTCCGGCATCGCGCCCGCATCAGTTGCCATTGGCTGTTCCAATCCCGCCTGGACATCGAGATACTCGCGGTAGAACTGCCGCGCCTCCGCGGACTCCTTTAGAATCTCCTGCAAACGCTCATGCTCTTTCGGAGTAATCGTCTCGTTGCACAACCCCTCCAAGAGGCGAAACCATTCTTCATGCGGCTTCATGCGGCTACCCCCTCTCCACTACGCTGCATGCAAAAATACAGTTGGCGCCTGATCTGGTTCAGCCGGTTGTAGAGTGTTTGCGCCGCCGAACCTTGTTTCTCCGCCAGTTCGATCACCCCGTATCCCCGATCATAGATTTCGCTCAGCAGACTCTGATCCCGATCCTTGAGTTTTTTGCGGCATTGCTCCAAGGCTTCGAGTCTCTCGTCGCAGGATTCAAGCTCCGCCTGCCGCTCATCGGAAATCAATTCCATCAGCTCATCGTCAAAATACAACCGACTCCGGCTACTGGTGCGCTTGAATTGCCGGACTTCGTAAAACGCCACCCCACAGGCCCAGGGCTTCGAACACCCCGCGCTCAGATTCCCACTGATCAAATTTCCGCCACAGCGTCACCGACGTTTTCTGAAACACGTCCACGGCGTCCGCACGATTCGGCAACAACGACCGGATATAGGACTGGAGCTTTGCCTGACAGCGGGCGAACTCGGACACGAAGGCCGGGCCGGGGCTGTTTGGCAAGTTGTTGGAATCAGCGTCCATTCAACCATCCATCGGGCCGATGAGGAGAAATCTTACCGAACTTTTTCAAAAAAAGCGTTTTGGGTAGCTCTCACCCCTGAAATTACCGACTAGACCAAATGAGCTCGCCGATAATCCCTTGGACTGCACGCGTAGGCCTGGCGAAACCGACGATTGAACGCGGAAAGATTCCGAAAACCACTGGCATAGGCAACCTCCACAATGGGGAGATCGGTTTCCGTTAGAAGTCGGCAAACGTGTCCGAGCCGAACCTCCGTCAAAAACGCGGTAAAGGTCTTGCCGGTTGTTTTGCGAAAGAGACGGCTGAAATGGGCTGGCGAGGTGTGGGTGTGTGAGGACAGCATCTCATGAGTCAGGTTTTGGTCGAAGTGCTCCAGAATGTACTGGCAGGCCTGTTGAATTCTCTCGGAAGATTC
>JBCDHN010000775.1:0-2301 GCA_038749915.1 Verrucomicrobiota bacterium
ATTTCTGAGAGGTGTTCCCAAAAATCTTGCGTTGAGAGGAATGAACGGACACTCACCGGCAGCTTGGCGAGGAACGAATCCAGTTCCGCTTTCTTCAGCGCCGCCAGCGGTTCGATCAATGCAAGGAAGCTGCGCAGATCCTGAAAGCTGGAGGGATGATAGGTCCGGCAAACTGCGCCCTCTTCAATCAGCTCACCAACCGCTTTCCCAGTTCCGAAGGGGACTCGATGCGACTTCCGCGGTGAAGGAATCACCCGGGTGGTCGTCAACTCAGCCACCCGCTCCAACGGCGTGAACTTGTGCAGAAAGTAGAAGTCTTCACCGGCCTTCCGTCGGTTCATTCCGTTTTGTGCCTGATAGGCATCGCAACGAACCGCCATCGAGGATCCAATCGTCTGAATCGCGTGAGGAAAACCCGCAAACTGTTGCGCACGAATATAATAGCGAAGATGGAGCTCATAATCCGTGATCGCGCGATAGACATCAGGCGAAAACTCGGAACCTTCGATCGGATGTTCAAAGTAGATTGAGCATGCCTGGCACGACGGATCCTGCCGAAAAAGAGCTTCAACTTCGGAGAGATAATTCGGGTCACATAGACTGTCGGCATCAAAGCAGACAAGCACCCCCTCACGATTTCCGATGGCCTCCAGACGACGACATCCCTCGTCCATTCCAATCTTGCGGGCCAATCCAACGCCGGCGTGTTTCGAGGGAAGATTTGGACAGTTCAGAATGTGGAAACCAAGATTTGATCGTCCATTGCAAGCCGACCATTTCCTGGCCTGCTCTTCCAATTGAGCGTTCCTTTGAACGGTCGAAGCTTCTTCGTTCTCGCCCGAGTTGAGGACCACAATTACTTCCCCGTCAGATGACGTTTCCCCACACGCTGCGAGACTTTCGAGAGACTCCAACAGGTTCGGCTCGTCCTTCGCCGGAATCACAACTATTAGGCCTAGATCGCTTGAAGGAGGATCTGCGATCAAAGGTCCAAAGAGGGTTCGCTCTTGTAAATAGCGAGTCATCACGAAATAATATGGACCGTGTTGGTGCTCTTGTTAGGATAGCATTTCACAATATGCGTATGGCTTTTCTGTTTCAGATTTGATATGCCTTCGATGATGATTCGCTTCATTTCCACCTTTGCCCTGCTATTTCCAGCTGCGCTTCTCGGCGGTGAGCACGGGCTCTGGTCACTCGCTCCGATTCGGACCGAAAGTCCGCCACTTATGGAACATGAAGCTTCATCGGATGCGGAGATTGATCGGTTTGTCGCCGCAAAGTGGGCAGAAGCCGGGATTCAGCCATCCGGACCAGCCGCTCCGGAAACCCTCATTCGCCGTCTCTATTTCAATTTGGTTGGCTTACCTCCTTCGCCAGAACAGATCCAACAGGCTCTCCAGCTACCCACCGAACAGCTCGTTTCAAAATTGCTCGCCAGCCCTCACTTTGGAGAAAAGTGGGGTCGTCATTGGCTCGACCTTGCCCGGTATGCAGAGTCCAATGGCAAAGACCGTGATGTTGTCTTCCCCAACGCGTGGCGCTACCGCGATTACGTCATTGCCAGCTTTAATGACGACAAACCCTATGACCAATTTGTCAGGGAACAAATCGCCGGAGACCTTTTCGACCAACCCACGGATGATCAGATCATTGCAACGGCTTTCCTCACGCTTGGACCAAAAGCGTTTCAGGAAACCGATCTGGAAAAGTTCCAGATGGATGTGGTTGATGAACAAATCGACGTCATGTCTCGATCGATCCTCGGCCTGACGATCGCTTGCGCCCGTTGTCATGATCACAAGTTCGATCCAATACCGACAGCAGACTACTATGCCCTTGCCGGAATTCTTCTCAGCAGTGAAACGCGCTATGGCCCAGGACCACTCTATATCAACAAGCACGAGAAAGACACCGAGTTGGTTCCTGTAGGATCAAGGGCCGAAGCGCTCCATCCTTCGGTCGCGTCCTGGCGGGCGGAAGTGCTGCGGCTCACGGAATTCGTTACCGGGACTCGATCTGCAGCCTATCGTATTCGTCGTGAGGTTACCGGCAGTCTACGAGATCGAGGCCTGACAAAACCAGAGGAAGCTTCCGACCTGCTCGCCCTTCATGAAAAGAGTGAAAAGATGTATGCCGAGGCTGCGGCGAAGAACGAGGAGCGCGTCGCTCTTATTGAAAATCCGCCCATGGAACAACCGGCGTACGCCATGGCGATGCAACAGGCGGCGGCACCTCCGAAAGACTGTCAAATTCGGATTGGCGGGATGCCGAAGGACCGGGGAGCCACCATCGCCCGTG
>JBCDHN010000776.1:0-2301 GCA_038749915.1 Verrucomicrobiota bacterium
AAAGGTAACCGGAACAGCGACTTCTTTGGTGCCGAGGACGGATGCTTCGATCGGGTCGATTCCGGTCTTGAGCCTCGAATAAATGTTTTCCGCCGTGACGATGGCGTCATCGACCACCAACCCGACCACGATGATGAAGCCAAAGACGCTCATGAGATTGGCGGTCAATCCCAGCGACGGCATGCAGAGAATTCCCCCGGCAAAACTCACCGGAATGCCGATCACCACCCAGAGCGCAACGGACGGTCGCAGAAAAAGCGCAAGCACGATGAAAACGAGGATACAGCCCTGAAGCAGGGACGACGCAAGGGTGCCAAGGCGACCTCGAATCGAGATCGACTCATCGTCCCATGCATAGAGATTAACGCCGGGAGGAAAACGCTGTTCCGCAGTGTCCACATATTCGCGGACGACCTCGGCCACTTCCAGAGCGCTCTCCTTGTCGTGGCGCATGATCTCGACCATCATGGCAGGCGCCCCATTGAACCGGACCAGCTGCTCGCCTTCCTCAAATCCGTCTTTAACGTTGGCGACTTCTCCGAGGCGAAGGTCAGCTCCATTGGCCGCACGAATCGGGATGCTGGCAAACTCCGGAGCAGTGTAGGCCTGGCCGCGCGTTCGAACGGTGAGATTTCCGCTGGTGCTTTGGATGCTGCCGGCGGGCATATCCACCGATGAGCGCCGAATTGCGTCTGAAATATCCTGAAAGCCGAGGCCATAGGAGCGGAGTTTTTCCTGGTCGGCTTCGATCGCAATCTCATAGGGACGCTCCCCGACCAACTCAACCTGGCTGATACCTTCGGCCGCCATCAATTCTTCACGAACCTTTTCCGCTGCATGGCGAAGCTCCTTAGGGGTGAGGTTTCCGGTAATGGCAACCTTGATGACTTCCGTGAACGAATTGGAGTCGGGAATGTAGACCGACGGCTTCTCTGTTTCATTCGGAAAGGTCGTGATGCGATCCACTCGTGCTTTGACTTCCTCCAGTAAGGCAGGGCGATCGACCCCGTCTTCGATCCGCGCCAGAACCCAACCGCGCCCCGGATTGGAATAGGTGTAAAGCTGGCCGATACCCGGCAAATCCTGGATCGCTTCCTCGATCGGAATGATGATCGACTTCTCCACGTCTTTGGCCGTGCCGCCCCGGTAGTTCATCCGCACAAAGACGCTGTCGAACTCATAGGTTGGGCTTACCTGAAGTGGGATGCGATAGAGGGCCGAGTAAACCCCACCAAACAGAATCGCTATGAGAAGAAAATTCGCAGCAATGTCGTTATTGGCGAACCAGCGAATCATGTTCCCCGCGCATCGAGAGTTGGCAGCTTCACTTCACTGAGGGTTTCTTCCGTGCTCGGAATGATCTCAACCTTGGAACCATCGGGCGCATAAACCAATCGGGTGACCGACAGCAGCGCTCCGTTTGGAATGGTTTTGTCTGCCACAATCAAAAACTCTTCGTTCGACCAGACTGCTTCAATCTCATGCCGCGTCAGAGTCAACTCCTTCGGATCGATGAGATGGATCTGGCGCAGCTCGCGCACGGCGTCCCGCGGAATGACGAAAACCTGGGACAGAATGCGCCCCTCAATTTCCGCAGCGACCGGTTGGCCGATCCGCAGAGGAGGGTGCAAGGTTCTGCCAGCGGAATCTCGGGAATACGGATCAGTCACCCTGGCAATGGCGAAGAGCTCGCGGGAGTCCGGATCCAGTGCTCCTTCCGTTCCTACAATTTCACCTTTCCAGCTGACGATGGAATCCGAGTTCAGGGCGTCACGTAGTTCGACCGGAACCGAGGGCTGGGTCACGCTCTCCGGAAGGGTGAGAAAGGGCATCTCGCGAGCAGGGACGGGAAGGCGAACCTCGACAAAGTCCGTTTCGAAGACGGTCGCGAGGCCGGTGGAGGGAGTGATGGTCTGGCCCACGGAAACTTGTCGCGTCAGCACGCGACCGGCAAATGGGGCTTTGATACTGGCGCGTTCCAGGTTGCGATTAGCCCTTTCCAACGCCGCTTCGGCTGCTTCCACCACGGCCTCAGCCTCGCGCAACTGGGGAAGACGGAGCACGAGTTCGTTTGGTTCCTCTTTGTAGCCGAGATCTTCCCAGTTGAGCCGTGCCTGCTTGGATTTGGCCTGTTCTTGCGCGAAATCCGCCTTGGCCCGGGCCAGATTCGCCTTTGCGGAGATCTGCTCTCCAACAAAGTCTTCTTCATCGATCCGAAGCAGGATTTCCCCTTCTTCAAAGAAGGATCCGTCGAGAAGGGAATCTGAAATTTCGACAACCTTTCCCCCGACTTGGGCGGTG
>JBCDHN010000777.1:0-2299 GCA_038749915.1 Verrucomicrobiota bacterium
CCTGACCTCCCAGGGAGATATGCAACGAAGGGAAACGCGTGGTGTAGCCAAGGTGACTGGCGGCCATTTGGTCGATGGTCACATTCTGTCCGGGCGTGGCGTTCTTGTTCAACACTCCGTTGAGGAGCGAATAAATCCCCGCGTGCTTGGTGAACACGTTAGGGTGATCCATGTGAGAGAAGACGGTGAAGTCTCCGCGGTGCTGCATCATGGAAGGGAGCACGGGGGAAGCGGTGAAATCGCTACCATAGTCCTGCGGGAAGAAACTCTTTGGATTCATGCCCAGACCTGTGCTGACAAAGACCATGCGCTTGGTCTCTCCAGCTGCGTCGGCAGCGTTGAGGGACTCCAGGCAAGGAAGGGCAATGGAGATGCCGGCACCTTTCAGGAAGTGGCGCCGATCTGGACGGGGGGATCGTGAATTCATGGGGTCAAGTTTTGCGTTCTCATTGGTCGAAATCTAGAGAGTGGGAATCTCCCATTCGGGGATGCCTTCGGCTTCCTGCTGTCGTAAGAAATTCGCTTCAAAAGGTTTCTCAACATCGAGGGGAGCATCTTCGTTGACCATCAACGGCCTGGCATTGTCCCAGAATCCTTCATAGGCCTTCAGCAATTCTTGGGCGACCTCTGGATGATCGGCGAATACATTGGTGGTCTCGCCCGGATCGGCCTGGATATCGTAAAGGCTGTCTTTTCCAACCAGTCGCCATCTCTCCGTGCGAACGGCAAATCGCGCGAACTTGTAGCTATCAGGGTTGGGATCACCCTGTCCGAATTTTCCCGGAGCGCCTTCCTTGGGCCAACGGCCGCCATGAAAAAAGAGCGTGCGATCCGGCCAATCGGTCGTGTCATCATTCAGCAGCGGAGCCAGGCTCCGGCCTTTCAATTTGTAATCCGAAATATCCGCTCCAGCCATCTCCGCGAGCGTTGGGAAAAGGTCGATGTGGCGCGCGAGTTGACCAAGATCCTGTCCAGCGGTAGTCGTTCCCGGCAGTCGGAAGAAGAGAGGCACGCGACTGCCTCCTTCGTTTTGAGATCCCTTACCACCTTTCATGCCCGCATTGAAAATTCTCGATCCCTTGGCCGATCCATTGTCGGTCGTGAAAATCAGCAGGGTATTGTCGGCCAAGTCCCACTCATCCAGCTTCTTCATCAACAACCCGACGTTGTCATCAATATTGGTGATCATGCCGAAAAAAGCCTGGTTGGCTCCTGCATCAGTATGGCTCGCATAGTGCGCTTTGTATTCATCGGGTGCGATGAACGGCCCATGAGGAGCATTGGTCGGAATATAAGCAAAGAAGGGCTGGTCCTTCCGGTTTTGAATCCAACGAAGAGCTTCCTGGAAGAACACGTCCGTGCAAAATCCCTTCGTCTTCACGAATGTTCCATTGTGCCGGATGGTTGGATCGAAGTAACCATTCTTGGGGACATCTCCCTGGGCTCCGGCAAAATTCTGTCCTATTCCACCGGCCCCATGGATGAACACCTCGTCAAATCCACGGCTCCCAGGCTGGTATTCATCCTGCTCTCCCAGATGCCACTTCCCGAAGATGCCCGTTGTGTAACCGGCGCCCCGCAATGCTTCGGCCACAGTCGGATGACCGACCGCCATGCGCTCCCGCTCGAGAATGGTGTGCGTGACGCCAACCTCAAATGGATTGAGCCCTGACATGAGTGCGGATCGCGTTGGTGCACAGGTCGGGCTAACGTGGTAGTTGGTAAAGCGAGTGCTTTGAGAGTAAAGTTTGTCCAGGTTCGGAGTCTTGATGAACGGGTGTCCATGGCAGGCCAAGTCGCCGTAGCCCTGGTCGTCCGTCATGATGAGGATGATGTTCGGCTGGTCTGCAGCGTCTGCGATTCCTGCCAGGGTGGCAAACATCAGGGCAAGTGTGAGAAGATAGAGGGCTGGGTTTTTCATATGGTGATTGAATTTAAGAATTACGTTTTGGGATTCATCCGCGTTTGAGGTGACGCGCACAGGTCAGGACGAGCATGATACACGTCGCACGAAAGATCCGGGGACAGGTCTGGAGGTGATTAAGTTGACTCATTTTGGTTTCCGCTTGCTGAGAGGAGCGATCACCAGATTGGCTCGGACATCATCAATATAATGGGGGGACTTTGGTGCTTTGACATTGAGGCGACCTGCGGCCAGAGATATAACCAAGCTGCGAGCGGACTCAGGCACATCCACCACCGCAGAAACCGTCTGCCACCCTTCTTCAGTTCCCGGAGTGCTAAGCGCGGATTTTGCCATCGTCAGGGTATTCCCATCCATGTCCCGCCAAGCCACCCC
>JBCDHN010000778.1:0-2298 GCA_038749915.1 Verrucomicrobiota bacterium
CTCGGCCGTCCGCGGTAATCCTGAAACGCGAACTTCAGATCTTTGCGCAGCCGCGGCCGCGACACGGTCATTTCTCGGACTGCGTGATCGGGAGTCATGAAGCGGGCCTACCAGAAGAACATCCGAATTGACTCCCAGAGTCGGTGGAAAATGATCCATCCAATCGGGCGATGAACGCTGACGATCCGAGCCTTGCCTCTCATCCCCGGACGAAGCTCGCCTTTTTCGTTTTCAATCATCGCCAGCCCGACAAACACGTTTTTGTCATCCTGAATCTCGGAAATCGGATACACCTCGGCCAGCTCGGATTCGTAGCGGTATCCGGTTTGTGACTCAAGCCGCAATTGAACCCGCTGACCTTCCTTCACCCGGGAGATTTCCGCATCGGGAATCGAAACCTCCAACTCGAGTTGATCGATCGGCGCGATATCAAAGAGCTTTTGCCCCGTCGAAACGGGAACCCCTTCGCTTCGTTCCAGATTTCCGCTCAAAACCACTCCGGAGATCGGAGCCTTCACCTCGAGGTTATCCCGTTGATAAGTTAAGAGGGCGACCTCAAGTTCCAGACCATCAGCTTCGAGTTGGGCAAGTTGTTGCGCAGCGACATTGCGCTTGTCGGTCATCGCCTGATCGCGTTTGGTCTGCGCGGCCTCATAGCGGGCGATTGCTTCCGCATGCCTCCAGCGGATCTCTTTTCCATCCAGAACGGCAAGCAGTTGCCCTGCCTCCACTGTATCTCCGGGCTTCACCACAGCTCTTTCAAGAATTCCGTCAAATGGAGCGGCAATCTGGCGGGTTCGCTCTGGCTGAAGTTGGCCATCTGCGGTAATCCGGTGCGGCACGGGAATGAGCATGAAAGCGACGAGCGCGATGGGGAGAGCGATCCAAACCGCCTTTTTCATCTTTGTCGCTCCTCTTTGGAAACGACGAATGGCACCGCGCAGACCGCGGGGATGGCTTTGGCTGCTCAAATGCACCAGCGCAGCGGCATGCGGAGTCGCCGCTTCAATCAAATCGAGCTGCCGGGGCATAAGCCGAGATTCTTCTCCCCAGACAAACGACCAAGCTCCCAAAGCTTGCCCGTCCTCGGTTTTCAAGGGCAGGGTCACGACTTCGTTTCCACCAAGCGTCTCCAGCAGTGAATCCTGGCTCGCGGACGTAAGGCATCGCTGCAAATCCGGTCGTTCAGGCCAAACCATGGTCGCATCCACCCCAATGCCTTCGCGCATTGCTCCACCCAGCAGGGAGGTCGATTGACTTCCGCTCTCCATTCTGCCTGCTCCGGACAGCCCATAAATCTTGACCTTGTGGGTCGTTCCCAACCCGATGGCAACTCGACTGCACCCTACCACTTCCCGCATCTCGTCACAGAGAATGGACATGGCCTGGCGAAATTCCGTCGCCTGCGCGGCGCGAGAAAACAAATCCACCATCAAGGTTGCCTGATCGAACCCGTCCCGCAAGGAAGCGGAATGCTCGCCCAGCGCTCGCCTGACAAAGAGTTGGGTCACCAGGTGGAGAACCGTGAACGCGGGCTCAACAAACGGAGCGCGGTCCGGGCCGAGCAAAAGCGCCAGCGCCATGGGAGCCTGACCGGAAATCGTGAATGGAACGCAAAGGAGAACGTAACGGGTATTTTTGAGGGAAACGGTGGCGCGCTGGCTGGTCTGATGGCTTACCGCGGTTGCCGCGATGAGATCAACCTGCTGCTGGGCTGTAAATGCAGAACGGTCACCGTCAGAAGTCGTGATGACCCGCGGAACAAGCTGTGTTCCCTCCTGGACGTAAAGGAGTCCCATCTTTCCCCCGGTAATGGAAGCCGCGAACGCAACTGAGGCCTGCTGAAACCGATCATCGTCCGTTTCAGCAAAAATTCGTTCGATCTGGGCAAGTGTAAACTCGGGACGAGTGATATCCTCTCCTTGAGATGTCGCGGGCGACGCAGAAGTCTGAGCCGCCACAGCGGCTGTTTGTGGCACGGAACTCATGTAACACAGCAGGGGCAGAACCGGCTAGAACAGGACCACCATTGTCATCCCTTTCTGACGGTTCTCAACAATCATCCTTCAAATTCGATTTGGCAAGGTTCCTCCGTTCACTGCCCGATGTTTCGGAGGGTTTTGCGTGCATCTGCGACCGTGATCAACCCCATCTCCCAACCTTGGGGGATTGACTCCGCCTGACCGAAATGGTCTTATTTGATTCCTATGCCCTCCACCCAAACTCCCCATCGAATTAAAAGAGTTTTGGTGTTGGGCGGCGGGAGTGCCGGTTTTCTCTCTGCCATAACGCTCAAAG
>JBCDHN010000779.1:0-2290 GCA_038749915.1 Verrucomicrobiota bacterium
CCGTCACCATTGACATCGCCAATTCCCTGACCATGACCGTTCCCGCTCTCACTCACGGTGATTTTGCTCATGGACGGAGTTCCATCTTCCGCTTTCGTGAGTTTCCAGATCAACATCGGGTTGTCGTCTCCCCAGCTGTTTTCAAACCACTCCGGAGTGCCATCTCCATCGATATCATGCATTAGGGTCGCCTCATTGCGGGTAGTCTGCGTATCGACGAATTCATGCGCGGCCCAAGGCTCTGCAGCAGAAAGAAGGGCCTCGCCTTTGGGGTTCTCGAACCAGAGGACTTTGGTCACGGTAAATTGCCCGCTCACGAGATCAAGCCAACCGTCTCCATTCACGTCCCAGAGGTGGTCACCATTGTCCTGCATGTAGTCGGCTCCAAACGGAAGCACTTTGCGGATCTTTCGCTGTTTCCATTCGGGATTCGCATACCAATGCTCTCCAGCGATGACGTCGAGGTCTCCATCGTTGTCGATGTCTCCGACCGCCACACCCTCAATGTTGTCCTTGTGCAATTGCTGGACGCGGAACTGAAGCTTTGCCGGACCTTTGGCTGCTTTTTGGGGCGCAGGCTTTTTGGGGGCGGGCGCTTTCTCTCCAACTTCTACCCGGACCGGAGTCTTCCGATAAGCCGAGTTGGCGGCGAGGGTAAACATTGTGCCAGCTTCGGGAATTTTGACGGGAACAGAGGCGGGGCCGTTCTCGGGCAAAGTGAGGCGTTCTTCGCCGACAAAGAGATGCATCAACTGAGTGTTGTTGATGTTCAGGACGACTTCCTTGCCGACCGGCCCCGGGACTTCAAAGCGAACCACACCCCAGCGATTTTTACCCCTTCCCACCACCTTCGGTAGCTCGTTCAGGGGAAGGCTTCCATCGACCAGACTACCAACCGGAGTCCACTGATAACCGCTGTAGTCCTCGGCGAAGATCTTTTCACCGTAATGCCCAATCTCATCCCGGGTCCGAGTGTGAGGGAGCAGGGCTTTCCATTGGCGGATGATGGGACGGGGAGAGACTTTGAAGTCACCTTCCTTGCCAAGCTCAGATAGAAATCTTACCAAATCGACGAATTCATCTTCGCGGAGGTTGGCGGTGAGTCCGGCAGGCATCATCGATATAGGACTGATCTGTTTGCTGGCGATGTCGCCCTTGGCGATCTTTTTCAGGTTTCCAAGGCTGTCCCGCAAAATGACTTCGCGGTCGTCCTCGCTCACCAGGCCGCCAGCCACACTGTCTCCTGACTTGGTGACAACCAGAGTCATGTGGTAGCCCTCTTTGATCTTGTCGTTGGGAATCAGCAGAGAGTTGACGAGGTAGTCGATCGGGGCACTCGAACCGATGCTCACCAGGTCAGGTCCGATAAGCCCGCCGACACCGCCAATTGCGTGGCAGGCGACGCACTGAAGCTCCATTTTCCGATAAACCCGTTCTCCCCGATGAGGATCCCCGCTTTGCCGTACCCGCTTCACCATCGCGCTCATTTCTTCGGGCGAGAGTTGGGTTTTCATCTTCTTCAGTCCTCCCGCTCTGCGGATCGCATTCATGAGTGGTCCGAGATTCTTTCCTGAGGTTTGGGCTCGCTGCAGTCCTGAAATAGCGACGTTTTCGGGCAGGGATTGATTGTAGAGGGCCAGCGAGAGTGCGTCAGTCGCCCTCGGGTTGCGGATAAAGGTGTCAAAGATGGACGATGATTGCTGGGTGTTCTCCGATTTTGCGAGAACGGATATGGCAGCTTTTGCCGCTTGTTTTGGGTTTAGGCGGGCGAGTTGATTGACCGCAATCATTCGAGCTGATGCGGACTCTGACGTCCGTGCCACGGAATCGAAAAGAGCAAGGGTTTCCGCGCCCCCAAGGTAACGAAGGCCCTCAGCCGCAGCCTGACGCTGCGCTTCGCCCGAGCTTTCATAGAGAAGAACCTCTTCAAGTGCGGCCCGTGCCTCCTTGATGTTCCACATCCCTGACAGAATCGCGGCTCGCTCCACGACTTCGGGATCATCGGATGTGACAAAGTTGGCGATCGAACTCAGATCACCGCCAGGCTGGAGTTTGCGAAGGCGTTTCGCCTCGATCAAAGCATCCAGCGTAACGGCAAGTCTTCCTCCAGGCTTAGCGGCAATGGCATAGAGGCGAGCCAAATCCTTGGGCGAACTGACTTGAGAAAGATATCTGGTCGCGTCGTTGGCCTGCACATCGTCCAACTTCCCACCCTCAAGGGCTGCAAAGATTGCGCCTGTTCCAATCGGCTTGCCGAGGGCTCTGGCCGCGAACAACAACTGATTGATGC
>JBCDHN010000780.1:0-2289 GCA_038749915.1 Verrucomicrobiota bacterium
GCCGATTTTCAAGCCCCCCATCCTGAAAGCAATCCTAGTTCTGTTGGCCGGCTCGCTGCCTCTCTTTGCCAATGATCAGGGGAAGGCGGGATCCAGTTACATCACCTACAGTAACCTTCCCTCCGGAACCATCGACGAACCGCTCGTCTTTCGGACGTATCTGCCAAACCCGGGATTGGATTCCGAGGTGACCTCCAGGCATGGCCAGGGAGCAACCACGCCAAAGTATTCCCCAAAAAATGGTCTTTTCTCTTCCAACTCCATTTACGAACCCATTCAGGGCATCCCCGCAGGATTTGCCGTGAACCATGGGGACAGGCTCTCGTATGTTTGGGACACGACCGAATGCCGACTTTTGTATGCTTGGACAAACGGGTTTCTCGACATGGAGTCCTACTGGGGCCCTCCGGAACGCGGCAACCGAAAGTCGTTCGATTATGTGCCCCGGCTTGTCGGCCAGCTTTTCTACAAGGCAAAAGGTCAACACCCTTTGCGAATCAACGGCAAGCCGCTCCCCGCCGAGATTCAATACAAGGGGAACCGCAGAATCGCCGGACGCCCCGAATTTGAGTTCGAAGCGTTGGATCGAGTCCTCACGGTTCGCGTGTTGCCAGCCGATTCCCTTCAGACCATCGCGCTGGAGTTCGTCTCTTCCGAAACAACTGATCAACTGGATTATGTCGATCCCAGCACAGCTTTTGAGGTTAGAAAGAATGAGTCTGGCCGCCTTCGCGTTCTTCTCCGTCCCAATGCCTCGGAAGTTCATACCGGCTTCAAAAAAGAAGTCCTCCAGATTGCGGAAGCGTCTTCCGCCATCGGCGCAAAGCTCTACCAGAACTTTGGCTGCATGGCGTGTCACAGCATTGATGGTGGTCGAAATCATGGTCCGACCTTTCAGGGACTGGCCGATTCAGAGCGAACTTTCCCAGCAATTGGCAGCCTTCTTGCCGACGAGGACTATTTGCGGGAATCCATCGTCAATCCAGCCGCCAAGTCCGTACCCGGTTATCCAGTCGGGATGATGCCGGCCTACCCGCTTGGCGATAAACAAGTCGACTCACTGATTCTCTATATTCAATCCCTCAAATAGCCCCCCAATGAAGAATTTTCCTTCTCTCTTCGCCATTCTCTCCTTGCTTCCAGCCACTCTCTTGATGGGAGAGAGTTACAAGATCGATACGATCTCATTTCCCGACGACATGCCACCTGAAATTGGCGCGGTTGAGTTCGCCGAAAACGGGGACCTCTATGTTGCTCTTCGGCGTGGAGATATTCTGATTGCGACACCATCAGCAGATTCCACCAACTTTGAGTGGCGGAGGTTTGCCAACGGATTTCACAACCCGTGCGGGATTCATATCATCAGCCCCAGTCATATCATCATCAGCCAAATGGCGGAGCTCACCGGGGTCATCGACACGGACAATGACGGCATCGCTGATGACTACCGAGCGCTCAGCACCGACTTTGGGCTGAGCGGAAACTATCATGAGACCATGGATATTTGTCCTGATGGAAAAGGTGGGCTTTATCTCGCTCCCGGCACCGCTTCCCACAACGGACCAACGTTTCAGACACCACGCGGCCGGTATTCCAAAGCCGGACGCCTGGGGCGCAACTACTCTTCGGTCGAATGGCGCGGCTGGGTCCTCCACTGGTCACCCGAGAAAGGAATGACCCCCATCTCTTCCGGCTACCGCATGCACAACGGCATTGAAACAGGGCCGGATGGCAGTGTCTGGTGCGGTGACAACCAGGGCGACTGGCGGGCATCCTCACCCGTCTATCACGTGACTCCGGATTCTTTTGCCGGGCATCCTTCCAGTCTGATTTGGGACGAACGCTTTGCAGCGATTGCCAACCCGCTCTACCTGCCACGAACGCTGCTTGACGACCTTTGGAACAAGCCGGCGTTTCGCCTGCCCCGCAACTTGATGAACTCTTGTGCCGAACCCATCTTTGATACCACCGAAGGATCGTTTGGCCCGTTTACCGGCCAGCTCTTTATTCCCGACCAGTCCGGAAACCGGATCGTGCGCTGCATGCCCGAATTCATCGATGGCGCCTACCAGGGGGCTGCCACGTTATTTCTCATTGAGGACGGGCTCGAGCGCGGCAACAACCGGCTCGCCTTTTCCCCGGATGGAACGTCTCTCTATGTTGGTCAGACCGGCCGAGGTTGGGGAAAAATCAGTGAAGGGATTCAACGGATCTCCTATACCGGCAATCTTCCAACCGACGTTCAGAACTGCAGCCTGACCCACACCGGTTTTGATTTGAAGTTCACCA
>JBCDHN010000781.1:0-2281 GCA_038749915.1 Verrucomicrobiota bacterium
CGTCAAGCCAGGCTGAAAAGGGGGCGCCAACCTATTTACCGAAGAGAATACAGATGGGACCGGGGACGTTGATCATGCTGCGGGTTTGGTAGGTCAGCTCCCCGGTTTCCGGATCAATTTGATGAACCGAAACCGTGTTGGAGTTCGCACCTGCGGCGAGAACCCATTGGGAAGTCGGATCAATATTGATATTGCGGGGCCAGGCTCCGCGGATGGGTTCCACTTCCGTGACGGTCAATTCTCCAGTCGCCGGGTCGGCCTGATAGCAGGTGATGCTGTCGTTCCCCCGATTTGAAGACCAGACGAACTTACCGTTCGGATGCACAAGGATTTCGGCGGCTGAGTTAAAGCTTTCCTTGGCCTTAACCTCATCTGATAAGGCTGGAGTTGTCGTCAGGGCCTTGGCGGAGCCGGCTGCCGCATCATACGCAAAAGTGGTCACCGAAAGGGTGAGCTCGTTGAGTAGGTAGATGAACTTGCCGTTGGCCGAAAATCGCATGTGTCGTGGGCCCCCGCCCGGGACGCTCGCGGCAAGTCCATGCTTGGTGATCGCGCTTTGGTCTGGGGCGATCTGGTAGATATGGATGTTGTCCGTGCCGAGGTCCGGAGTAAACGCGAACTTCCCGTCGGGAGAGAATCCACACCAATGCGGGTGAGGCGAATCCTGACGGCGATCAACGACTTTGGACCCTCCCTCGTGTTCGTGAATCACGGCTTCACCCAGATTCCCTTCGGCATCGAGAGGGAAAAACGCCACGGAGCCACCACCATACTGGGCCGTGAGCAGAAATTTCCCCGAAGGATGAACCGCGATGTGTGCTCCGCCACCATCACCGATTGGGGAATTGGTAAACTGTTGCAGAGATCCCTTGTCGCCCACCTCAAATCCGGCGACCCCTGGGCCGCCTTCCAGAGCTGCGACCGCATAAATCTTGGTTCCGTCAGGATGCCAGGCGAGAAAGCTGGGCCCCTTGATTTCTGCCGCGAGTTCTGCTTTCGAGAGCTTGCCTTTTTCCTGATCGAAAGTGGCGTAGTAGATGCCTTTGGACTCACGACCTCCAGTGCCGAAGAAAACATCGATTGGGGCCGCCAAAACTGGAGTCGCGAGGGCGAAAAGGAGGAGAAAGATAGGAGTTCGTGTCTTGATCATGAAGAAAGAGGGATTTGGAATTGGATACAAGCTTGCCGCCGCGAGAATGCAAGTTCAGGATCTCGAACCATACGAGGTCTTTTGTTTCTCGATGACTTATCAACCAGAAATAGTCCAATAATGACAATGGTGGGCGCTTTTTGCCTTGGGGTGGTGGTTTGGGGATTGATCGCGATTCCCTTCTGGGTACGAACTTTGGAGTTGAGAGGAAATCGGAGGCGAAGGGACCAAGCAGAGGTGTGGGCTTCGCGATTCTATGAGCGAAGTGATGAAAGAAGACAGGCGTTGGACTTGGTTTTTGCCATCAACAAAGCGGTAACTCTAATTCAAATCGCAGAGCTTAAGCCTTCCACCGATTTTACAAAAGACCTTGGACTGAATGAATGGGAGCGGAAGTCCATCAGATTTCGTTATCTGGAAGTGGGAACTCGGGACGTTGATACAAAGAGCTGGATGGCCATCCAATCGATCGATGAGATGGTGCGATTTCTCAGTCGAGAAGAATGAATCGTTGGTCAAACGGATGCCGCTTCTCGGATCCGTTCCAGGCATTCAGCCTGCTTGCGTGCGTCATTTCTCCACGATGGCCAGATCGAAGAATTTTCGATTCCTGCGCAAAACTCTTCCACCTGGAGCGAAAACTGATTTGCCGGGGGAAGCAGCTGTTCTTCTGTAATTCCCTGTTTCTCAATACGCAACCTTGCCTCGAATTCAGGAGGCGCGGAAAATGGTCGGTCCAGATGAATGAGTCCCTTGGTCCCCCAAACCGAATACCAGTTCTGGTACATATTGTTAAATCCAAATGTGAGTGTTGCCGATTTGGTGGAACCGAAATTCAAAAGTGCTGATCCATGAATATCAACCTGCTCTTCTCCACTTTGTAGAATCGAAGAAAAACCAATTGGTTCGGCGTTGAGCATGTTCCTCGCCGCATGAACCGTATAAGTTCCCGCGTCGAGCAGTGCCCCACCTCCAAGTGCCGGATCATATCGATGGGCACTATCAATTGGCGGAAATCCGAACGAAGCCTGGAACTGAATGATGTCGCCGATCTCACCACGATCGATCACCTCTCTTACAATGGTATGGTTAGGATGATGCTGATAGGCAAATCCCTCGAGTAGAGCAACG